>JAZLIE010000040.1:0-68747 GCA_045617165.1 Candidatus Enterocola sp.
TTCAGGTACACCTACGTTCCTGTTTGGTGAAATGCGCAAGTATAAGACGGAATTGCAAAATATAGAGGGCAGGGTTGCTGGAGAAAATGAGTTCAACGTGTCACCAGAGGTTGCTGTGTCTGCACTCCCAATGCTTTACCAAAGCGGCTACCTTACAATAAAGGATTACAGCCGCATAACAAACCTCTTTGTGTTAGGGTTTCCTAATAAGGAGGTTAAAAACGGTTTCCTGCAGGCTTTTATGCCAGAAGTCTCAAATATACCGGGCGGAGAGGGCAACGCAATGCTTGTGCGTGTGGTTCAGGCTCTATACGCTGATGACATAGACACGGCACTTACAGAGATAAAGGCGTACATAGCCGCCATTCCGTACTACTATGAGAACAAGACTGAGCCTGCGTTTCAGACAATAATGTACCTGATACTTACGCTTCTTGGACAGAATATGAGGGTTGAGGTTCCGTTTGCCGTAGGCAGGACAGACGCCATACTTGAGACCACGAACACAATATACATAATAGAGTACAAGGTTGATAAGTCAACGGACATTGCACTACAGCAGATAGACGATATGCACTACGCAGACCCATACCTTGCAGACCCACGCCGCAAGTTAAAGGTGGGCATAAACTTCACCACGGAATCCCGCACCATAGAGAGTTGGAAAGCGGTGGAAGTCAGATAGAATGTATCAGGATAATTACTGATTCCAGCGTGCCTTAAGTACTCTATAAGGGTATCGTTTCATCATTTCTGGAGCGTTAGGACAGTCTGCCTTGTGAATCTTTATGCCTCCTGTGGCACTGATGAATCCAAAAATCTCATCGCCGGGTACAGGGTGGCAGCACTTTGCAAAGTTAAGCAAAACTCCTTTAGTATCACTACCTACAAGTAAAATATCTCCGTCAAGAACTTTTTTAGGAATAAGAGCCTTTGTGTCAATCTCAGAGGTCTCAATAACCTCCTCTTCCTTGATGTCAAAGGTCTGGTATCTCTCTTTAAGTGATGTTACGTCAATCTTCTCCTCCGCTATGTCAATGAATATGTCAGATGTGTTCTTGTAACCCATTTTGTGTCCCATCTGATAGAAACGGGACTCGTCAAAATCAATCTTCCAATTCTTGAAACGGCGTTCCACTATCTCCAGACCAAGCGCAGCCTGAGACTTGCGGAACTCTGTTATTACCTGACGTATGCGTTGGCGTGCCTTTGATGTAACCGCTATGTTAATCCAATCTGCCCTTGGTTGCTGTGTTGATGATGTTAGCACCTCAACTTGGTCACCATTGCATAGAATATGTTTCATTGTAACATTTTTGCCACCGATTTTGCCTCCCACGCAGGTGTTTCCAACTTTTGTATGTATGGCGTAGGCAAAATCAAGTACCGTGGCACCCTTAGGCAGGCGGTGCAGTTCTCCTTTAGGAGTAAAGACATATACCTCTTTGTCATAGAGGTCCATCTTAAAGGCGTCATCGGAGTCACTCTTATTCTCTTCTATGGCGGTGCGTAATTGAGTGAGCCAAGTATCCATCTGTTTTTCGCCCTCAATTCCCTTGTAACGCCAGTGTGCAGCCAAACCCTTCTCAGCAATCTCATCCATACGCTCTGTACGTATCTGAATCTCAACCCACTTGCCATCAGGACCTTCAACGGTTGTGTGCAGGCTCTCATAGCCGTTCTCCTTTGGGGCTGAAAGCCAATCTCTAAGGCGCTTGGAATCAGGCTTGTACATATCAGTTACAATAGAATAGACCTTCCAGCATTCAGCCTTCTCATCTTCTGGTTTGGCGTCAAGAATAACACGTATGGCAAAAAGGTCATAGATGCCTTCAAACGGCACATTCTTCTTTTTAATCTTATTATAGATACTGTGAATTGATTTTGTGCGTCCCTTTATGTGGAATCTCAACCCTTCAGCAGTCAGTTTATCTTTAATCGGGGCTATGAAATTAGCTATGAACGCCTCTCTCTCCCTCTTGGTCTCATCAAGTTTTCTTGATATCTCATAGTAGACAGCAGGCTCTGTGAACTTAAGGCATAAATCCTCCATCTCCGTCTTAATGTTGTATAGTCCCATTTTGTGGGCGAGAGGTGCGTAAAGGCATACGGTATCTTTTACCACCGATGTCTGAACATCAAGTGGCAGTGTGTTCAAATTTCTTATGTAGTAGAGGCGTGAGGCTAGTTTTATGAAAATGACCCTCACATCTTTGGCAAGTGAGAGCATAAGGCGTTTGAAGTTCTCCGTGTCAATCTGCCAGGTTTTGCTGTAGATGCTGTTGACCCTTTTTATTCCGTTAAGAAGCTCTGCAGTCTCTTTGCTGAATTGTTTGCTTATTTCATCGGTGGAAATGCTTCCGTTCTCAAACAGCGGGTAGAGCAGTATTGCCTCCAAAGTGGCTCCTCCAACACCTATCTCATTTACGGCTATGTCGCATATTTCCTGCATTCGCCTGAATTTTGCGGAGATATCATCGGGTGTCAATCCGCTATAAATGTAGAGACTCTTAATCAGCTCAAGTTGCTCTGTTCCTATGTTATTAGTTGAGAACATCAATGACTATATCATAATTTTTTTTGAATGAAGCCACCGATGACTCTATAAACGGTTGTAAATCATTGTGGTAGTCATTACGCATAAAATAGTCCACACTGAACTGCGCTTTGTCATTTTCATAAAAATAGTATTTGAGAAGTCGGCGGTTTGTCTGTGTGTTCACCATATCAAGCTCCACTATTTTTTTGAAATCACCGTGACGGAATATGTTTTTCTCAATCTTTTCCCAAGTGCCGTCGGGGTTATAGGCTGAGAAATAGAAGTCAAGTCGGTCTTCTGTCTTCTCATAAGGAATCTGACGCATATCATAGAGGCACATAGTGGCGTTGCCTATTAGCGTGTCAAGGTAGATTGTAACGCGTCTCTCTGAAAACGGATTGGCTGCAAGTTCCTGTGCCGCCACAGAGTCTGTGAATGACTGACTTAGCATCTTGTAACCTGCGGGTGTCTTGTAGGCAATCATAAGGTCTGTGTTTACAACTTCATTTCCAAGCAAACCCTCATCACAGCGCATTTCACGCTCTTTTACGCAAGATGTCAGCAGAAATACCGCAAACAGTAAAATATTTAGTTTAGTCCTCATTGAAAGTTGAAAGTTGAAAGTGAGATATGTTAATTACTAATTGTTAATTGTTAATTGTTAATTGTTTCACTCCCAGTAATACACTCTCTTCACGCGTTTTGAGACGCTTGTCAGAATTTCGTATGGTATGGTGCCTGTTTTTGCGGCAAGTTCTGAGATTGTAAGCTCATCATTGAATACAATAACCTCATCACCCTCCGCAACTCCTTCAATATCAGTTATGTCTACCATACATACGTCCATACAAATATTGCCTATGAACGGGGCTCTTTTACCATTTATAAGAACATATCCGTTGCCACGTCCAAAGGCACGACTCAGCCCGTCAGCGTAACCTATAGGAATTGCCGCTATTCTTGAGTTGCGGTTAAGAACACCACGACGGTTATAGCCCACGGTTTCAGAGGCTGGAATCTCTTTTATTTGGAGTATTATTGTTTTTAGTGTGGCAACATTCTGAATATCAGACTGTTCATTTAAGCCTACGCCATACAGTCCTATGCCAAGACGCACCATCTCAAACTGATAGTCACTTAAACGCTGTACGCCTGATGTATTCAATATGTGCCGTATTATCTCATTGTTCAGGTTGCTCTTGAGGTAGTCAGTGGCTTTTTTGAAGTTGTTTATCTGTGTCACCGTAAAGTTGTCCTCTTTAGGGTCTTCAGCGGCTGCAAGGTGTGAGAAAGCCGACACCGCCTTAACTCCAGGCATTTGCTTCAGTCTCTTGACAAGTTCAGGCATATCACTCTCAAGGAATCCCAAACGGTGCATACCTGTATCTATTTTAATGTGAATTGGGTGGCTTTTCACTCTGTTTTGCATTGTGAATTCCGCAAACTGCTCAAGCATTCTGAAACTGTATATCTCAGGTTCAAGACGGTACTTTATAAGTAGGTCAAAAGTGCTTGGCTCAGGGTCCATTATAATGATGTTAGTGGTTATGCCGGCATTACGGAGTTCAACACCCTCATCGGCAACCGCTACACCAAAGTAGTCACAATGGTGGTGTGATAGTGTCTGAGCCACCTGCAGAGCACCGCAGCCGTAGGCGTCAGCCTTAATCATTGCAACGGTTTTTGTCTCCCGTTTGATATATGAGCGCAGTTTTTTGAAATTGTGAACAAGAGCGTTAAGATTTATCTCCATAACCGTCTGGTGGCGTTTCTGCTCCAGATGTTTCACAATCTGCTCAAATTTGAATTTGCGCGCACCCTTTACAAGTATTATCTCATTGCTGAAAGTGACATCGGAGTCAAGGAATTGCTCAGTGGAGTCAAAAAACAGCGTGCTAAGCGGGAAAAACTCTTTGTGACTTGACACCTCGGCACCTATTGCTATAACCCTGTTCACTGATTTTTGCCTTATCAGAGATGCTACGTTCTCATAGAGGGTGTCTCCGTCCATTCCGCTCCCTGCCACATCAGATATTATAAGACTACGCTTCTCAAATTTCAGTTTTGAGAATGCGTCCATAAAGTTCAGAGCCTCTGTCAGTGAACTTAGGTCATTACTATAGGCGTCATCAATAATCTGACAGCCGTTTGTACCGTTCTTAACCTCAAGACGCATCTCCACAGGTTCAAGAGCGTCAAGTTTCACAGGCTTTCCAAGATATAGTCCGCAAACAAGACAAGTTATCGCATTCTGTAGTGATATGTCATCAGTGAAATTAATAGTCTGGCTGCCTTGCGCGCCCTTACATATATATGTGACCGTTGATGAGTCCTTTGATTTCTCAATCTTTGTTATATTGACGATGGCCTTGTTGTCATTATATTCCCAACTTATCAGGTTTATATCGGGGTTGATTTTCTGTATGGCTGAGACAACCTTTGGATTATTCCTGAAAATAAGCGCTTCAGAGTGCTTGAACAGTTGTAATTTCTCACGGAGTTTCTCATCGTCAGATGAAAATCCCTCACTGTGAGCCTTTCCTATGTTTGTAAGTACCCCGATGGTAGGTTTTATTATTCTCTCAAGCCTCTCCATCTCACCACGTTCAGAGATGCCAGCCTCAAATATTCCCAATGTGGAGTACTCCTCAAGTTCCCATACTGAGAGCGGCACGCCAATCTGTGAATTGAAACTCTTAGGGGAGTGGGTTATGCGGAATGATGTGCCAAGTGCTTCATACAGCCACTCTTTTACAATGGTTTTTCCGTTACTGCCCGTTATGCCTATGACAGGAATGTTGAATCTTCCACGATGATATGACGCTATCTGCTGCAAAGCCTTGACGGAGTCTTCAACTATATGGAAGTTTGCGTCATCGTAGTTTTTGAACTCATCTTCAAAGCAACTGACAACAAAATTCCTGACGCCTGAATTATATGCGCTCTTTATGAAATTGTGCCCGTTTGCCGTAGATGTGGTTATGGCAAAAAACAGCGTCTCAGCAGGATAGAGCAGGGTTCTTGTATCAGTGCTGAGGTAAGAGATTGTTGTATCTTGTGCGTTTATTATGCTGTTGCAATTCAGAATCTCTCTAATATTATCTGGAGTGTATATCATAGTTGAAAGTTGAAAGTGATACTATTTCCTTCCACGTCATTTTGAGTGGAGCGTAGCGAAACGAAAAATCTCACAATGTTTTTGTATTACAAAATTAGTGAATAATTTTCAGTTGACAAAAAAATGACTACATTTGCGTTTATCAATAAAAATAATAGGTTTATGAAAAGGATTTTGTTTTTTGCATTGCTTGCGGGCAGTGTTTTTTTTACGGGTTGTGAAAAGAGAGAGACCAAAGGTGGTGATGCTGATTTGGTTGTCTATGGAAAAATATATCAGGCTAATGTAACCCCAGGCGGCGGTCCGGACCAGGTAAGTGCCATTGCAGACGCTATGGTAATTAAAGATGGCAGGTATATCTATGTAGGTTCAGTGGAAGAGGCCCAAAAAAAGGTAACTGAAAAAACACAGGTCATAGACCGAAGAAATATGGGTATAATAGTGCCTGGTATGACGGAGGGTCACGGACACTATTTGAATGGTAGTGTTGTGGAATCAATGGATATGCTTAAATTGAATGAGGCACAGTCTTATCAAGGTATTCTTGATTTGCTTGATAAGCATTGTGAAAAAATAAAAGACGGCACATTGCCTAAAAAGAATATATTCGGGCAGGGTTTCAACTATCCGTTAATAAAAGGTGCCGGTGGATTTAATGAGCACGGCACCAACATAGCCGCCGATATTGACGCCGTGGCGCATAAGTATGGACTTGATGACCTTCTGATTTTTCTCTCTGACGGAGACGTTCATCGTTGTTTTGTTAATACCAACTGCATTAAAAAGGCGGGTATGGTTAATGAAGACGGAACCATAAAAGAGGAGGCGCGGCATATTCAGGGCGGTGAGGCTGTCACTTATGAGAAAGACGGGAAACTATATCCGACAGGGCAGTTTACAGAGCAAGCCAATTCACTGATGCGGAATTGTGGTATGGATTTCTCTGAACTTCTTACGGTAGGGGTGTTGAATAATGGTTTGGCTAAAATGCAGCGGACACTTCTGTCAAACGGTTACACCAATGCTGTTTGTGCCTGGGCTAACTTTTTTGACCGGACTACTTTCTATAACTTGCTTAAGAACACCGATGTGGCGGGTCAGTTGTTTGTCAACATAGTTGAGTCTTACTGTATTGAGACCTGGATGGACTATGATAATGAGTTATCCAATGCCTTGAACTTTAAGACTATTATGGCAAGCAGGCATTTGCATCCTGATTATGTGAAGTTTTTTATGGACGGCGTTACAGAAACAGGCACAGGTCTGATTTATGATTACTATTTGGAAGAGGACGGAAAAACACCTACAACCAACTGTGGTGTGCAGATTTGGAATGAGGAGGTGTTCGGCTCGCTTGTGGCAAAGGTGAATGGCAACGGTATGTCAGTGCATACACACACATTTGGTGACAAGGCTGTTCAATTAGTTGTCAGCGCTTACAGTCAGTATGGTAAAAAGGAGATGCGTAACAGTATAGCCCACGCCAGAAACATTACAGAGGAGTCATATCAAATTATAGCGAATAATAATATAGTGGTAAGTGAGGCTGTTCCTCTGCACATAGGCCCTGCGGAGTGGGTTAAGATAAGGTATGGTAAGTTGTTGCCTATATTACCTGATAAATATTCAAATGAGGCATATCCTATCAAATCTCTGATGCGAAAGGGTATTGTAGGCACCTCTTCAACAGATTATCCAGCCACATCGGGTTGCCCTATACATCCGTTTAAGATTATGGAGATTGCGGTTACGGGATATTTAAGAGATTTGGGTGAGTATGGAGGACCATTCTGGACTGAAGAGTGCGTGAGCCCTGAGCAAATGCTTCAGATGCTTACAATAAACGGAGCGTACCAATTAGGATTGGAAGCGGAGCGTGGCAGTATTGAAGAGGGTAAATACGCTGATTTTGTGATAGTTGACAAAGATGTTCTTACTTGCCCTCATAATGAGATAGGTGACGCAAACATTGTTGCAACATACTTTGAAGGAGCGAAGGTTAGCAATTAACAATTAATATTCTCCTTTCTCCTTTAAGGCTTCGCCTTGAATTTTGTCGTGACCCGGCATAACAAGTAAACTTGTTCTGCTCTCGCTACTCCAAAATTTCTCATTTATTCTTAAGCTTCTCTGACATAAGTTCTTCAAACGGCAGTCCTGTGAGTTTAGTCATTTGTTTGAACAGATACCACAGGGCTATTACCATTACTATGGTAGATGGCAGGGCAATCACAGGGTAACTAAGAGCGGTCAGTTTGCCAAGTTCCTGATTGAAAGCCTCTGTTCCGGCAGGGCTGTGAACTATAATTTTTGTCAGAGTAAAATTAAGAACGGCGGAGAGCAGGAATGACGCCCCCACCATATAAGTTGAGTTGCGTAACACCTTCTCAAATTTCTCTTCACAATTCCTCTCCTTAAGTATTCCGTCTATTCTTTCAACATCCATCAACTCCTTATTATAAAACAGTTTTTTAATGAGAGGGTATGGTGTCTTGAGTGAAATAACTATGGCGGCTCCTATGAGCAGTGGTACCGCCGCCTCTTTATACGCAAGCCATTCAGTAGGCAGTTCCAGTACCCCGATGATACCTGTGCAGAATATGCTCACCAAACCCACGATGGCAATAAATCCCACTTTCTTTTGAACAATGAGTTCATAGAGGCTCTGTCCTATTGGGAATGCCAATGCTATAAGAAAGCCGGGCAACACTCCAAGATGTGCCGCGTCAGAGAATTTTGAAAGTATTATAGCAGGGATTACAATGCTTACAAGTATGCTTACTATTGGGTTGGACTTATTCATAATTGAAAATTGAAAATTAATGGTGATTCGGTTAATCGGTGAAATGGTTAATCGGTTAATCGATATATTTACTTTCGGTTCTCCGGTTCTCCGATTCACCGATTCACCGACTCCACGATTTATAACTTTTCTTTTTTCTTTATTAACTATTAACTATATTATGTTGTTTGTGGTTCTCAAGTTTCCTTGTTTTCTCAAACTCTTTGCATTTGGCTTTAGTCTCATCGGGGAAATAGGTGTCAGAGAATTTGCTCCAGATATAATCAATCGCTACATCTGACGGGTGAATCATATCGGCGGCGTAGAATCGGTAGTCACGCAAGTCATCCTCCATTATCTCATAACTTGGAAAATAGGAGCAGTTGCTGTTCTCTGAACAAATCTTCTCAATGGCAAGTAGAAGTACAGCCTTGCTCAGGCGGCTGCCGTTAAAACCGTCCTTAACATAGCGTATGGGACTTACCGTAAATATAAAGTGCTTTTCAGGGAACTCCTTTACAAACGCCCCGTATGCGGCGGCAATATCATCAACCCTCATTCTGCGGCGTGTAAACGCCTTTGCATCTGTGTGATGGCAGTTTGCCACAACCTCACCTGTGCCGTTCAGCGTATAGGTGTACGCCGTGCCGAATGTCAGTATTATGTGAGTGGCGGTTTGCAGGAACTTGTTTCCACGCTCTATCTCTGTGTTCATCACATTCAGGGTATCTTCCTCACTCTCCCTTGAGTATGAACTATGAAAGTCATAACTGCAAAAAAGCCCCCTTTCACTGACTAAATCATCAGATGTTACAAAATTGTTACATTTTAGAATGTTCAGGCATTTAAGCACCGATGCCGGGTTGTATATCGCTCCAAACGGGTGATACGCCTCAAAACCGTAGTAAACAGCCTTGTCTGATATGTTTTTGGCAAAGCAAGAGCCTAAGAACAACACTTTACTCTGATGCGTTATCCTTAAAGGACTCTTTATATTTACCTCAGTTCTAAACATGCAGTATGGTGAATCGGTGAATCGGTGAATCGGTGAATCGTTCTTGTTAATTACTAATTGCTAATTGTTAATTATCTTCATCACTTCATCAAGGTTCGGACTAAGAATAATCTCTGTGCGGCGGTTCTTCTGACGTGCCTCCGCTGTGTTTTCAGCATCGGTAGGGCAGAACTGACTGCGTCCGGCGGCGGTTATTCTTGACGGGTCAACATCGGGGTTCTTAAGAAGAATACGCACCACTGCGGTAGCACGCTTTACGCTTAAATCCCAATTGTCAAGAATGTTCCCGCTGCCGTTATACGGAATGTTGTCTGTGTGACCTTCAACCGTTATGTAGAGTTCTTTCTGCTCCGCAAGCACGCCGGCAAGTTTGGTCAGGGCGGTCTCTCCGTTACTGTTCACATTCCATTTTCCTGATTGGAAGAGAAGTTGCTCATCAAGGCTTACGTAGATACGTCCGTTTTTGGTTGTAACCTGAATACCTTCTCCCTCATAGCCAGCAAGAGCGTTCTTTATACTCTCTTTTATCTCCTGCATCTTGCGCTCCTTCTCTTGAATCATAGAGTTAAGTTCCGCTATCTTCGCCTCCTTGTCGCTTAATTCACGCTCTGCCTTGAATAGAGAGTCCTCACGCTGCATAAGTTCATTCTGCAGTTTCTGAATCTCTGCGAGTAATGCCTGAAACTCCTCCTGACTCTTTGAAGTCTGTAGTTTGTCAAGCAGGCTCATATTCTGCTGTTGCATCTCAGCACAGTCATCTTGCACTCTCTTTAACTCACGTGAGAGTTTTACGGTGTCTGCTGCCATCTTCTCAGCCGATGCCTTGAGGCGTGACAGTTCGTCTGTAAGTTCGCTAATCTTAACTTTGGCTGCGTCAAGTTTGGTGTTACAATCCTGAGCGTCATCATAATACCTTGATGCCAGATTCTGTGCCTCATTATACTTCTCTTTAGTTACACACGATGCCATAAGCACTACTGTGAGCGCTATGGCTGAAATTGTTGAAATCTTAATTCTCATATCTTGGTTATTTCTCGCAAATATACAACTTTATATTGTGATTTTTCATATCTTTGTAAGATTTTATTAAGCTTGTAATGTCAGATACAAAAGATAAATACCCGCTTCTCTCATTAATAGAGTATCCCTCAGATTTAAGAGAACTTGATAAGTCTCAACTACCTGCGTTGTGCTCAGAACTGCGTTCGTTCATAGTTGACGCCTTGTCAAGGAATCCCGGACACCTTGCCTCAAGCCTTGGTGCTGTGGAACTTACGGTGGCTCTGCACTATGTTTTTGACACTCCGACCGACAAACTTGTATGGGACGTAGGGCATCAGGCATACGCCCATAAGATACTAACAGGTAGAAAAGATGTTTTTGAGACCATTCGTCATTTTCACGGATTGAGCGGTTTTCCGAGTCCCAAAGAGAGTGGTTATGACACTTTTGTGGCAGGTCACGCCTCTAACTCAATATCCGCCGCGCTTGGAATGGCGGTGGCGGGCAAACTTGAGAATAAGAGAGACAAGGTTGTGGCTGTAATAGGAGACGGGGCTATGACAGGCGGTCTTGCCTTTGAGGGCTTGAATAATGTCTGTGTGAACCCTAATAATCTGCTTATTGTGCTTAATGACAACAATATGTCAATTGATATGCCTGTAGGCGGAATGAGCAAGTACCTTACTGACATAACCACATCAAGGTTCTATAATGATGTCCGTTTCAAGTCCTATCATCTTTTGCGCAAGGTGGGGCTGATGAATGACAGTAAGAAGAACAAACTTATGCGAATGGGTACGTCTATAAAGAATAATGTATCGGGTTCGCATAATATTTTTGAGGGTTTGAACATAAGATACTTCGGGCAGGTTGACGGGCATGATGTCTTGCAACTTGTGAAGGTTTTGAATGATATAAAGGATTTTGAGGGACCAAGGGTTCTCCATATAAAGACTGTTAAGGGCAAGGGATATGAGCCGGCAGAGAAAGACGCCATTGTGTGGCACGCTCCCGGTCTGTTTGTTCCTGAGACTGGAGAACGTATAAAGTCTGATAAATCGGGGCTTGTGAGATACCAGGATGTCTTTGGTCAGACTCTTTTAGACCTTGCTGAACGTAATGAGAAGATAATTGGCATAACACCGGCAATGCCTACGGGTTGCTCAATGAATATTATGGCAGAGAAGATGCCTAATCGTGTATTTGATGTAGGCATAGCGGAGGGACACGCCGTAACATTCTCCGCAGGTCTTGCAAAGGAGGGGTTGATGCCGTTCTGTAACATATATTCATCATTTATGCAGCGTGCGTATGATAATGTAATCCACGATGTCGCTCTGCAGAAACTTAATATGGTTATCTGTCTTGACCGTGCCGGTCTTGTAGGGCAGGACGGACCCACACACCACGGAGCGTTTGACATAGCCTATATGCGTCCGATTCCTAACCTCACAATAGCGTCTCCGCTAAATGAAAGGGAGTTAAGAGACCTCTTATACACAGCCCAACTGCCTGATAAAGGTCCTTTTGTCATACGTTATCCAAGAGGCAAGGGCGTAGGAGCGGAGTGGAGAGATGCGAAGATGAAGGAGATTAAGATTGGAAAAGGTGTTACTCTTAAAGAAGGTACAGATATAGCCGTGCTTACATTCGGACCTCTTGGGAATGAGGCTGCAAATGCCATAGATGAACTTGATAAAAAAGAGCGTGGAAAGGTAGGTCTTTATAATATGCGCTTTGTGAAACCTATTGACACACAGTTGCTTGATGAGATTTCACTCAGGTATAAGAAGATTCTGACGGTTGAGGACGGAGTACGCACAGGAGGTTTTGGAAGTGCCGTCTTAGAGTATTTAAGTGATAAGGGTTGCTCCATTCCTGTAATAAGATTGGGATTGCCTGACTCATTCATAGAACACGGCACACCTGCTGAACTGTACAAACTTACAGGGCTTGACAAAGATGCCATAAAAGAGAGTATATGCCAAAACTTAAAATAGACAAGTCACATTACCGTTTTAACCCGCATACGCTTAAGTATGAGAAGATAGTGCGCGGATGGGGGTTCTATGCGGGAATAGTGCTGGGCTATATAGGCATTGGAGCGGCGTTCGGAGTGTTGTTCTTTTTCATCTACACCTCATTTATGCAGTCGCCGCAAGAGAGACAACTTGCCGATGAGAATAATAAGTTACGCGCTCAGTATAAAGTACTCTCACACCAACTTGATGATGCCATAAAGGTTATGGACAATATAAGTGAGCGTGATGAGAATTTTTACAGGGTGATTCTTGAGGCTGATTCACTGCCCAGAAGCCTGCGTACCGGTAATTATGACTTCACAGCACGCTATGACAAGTGGAATGACCTGCGTGCAAGCGCCATTGTAAAGGAGAATACAAGGAAGATGGATATACTGAACCGTATGCTCTATGTGCAGAGTGCCTCTTTTGATGAACTTGTCAAACTTGCACAGCAGAATGAGGAGAGACTGAAGCACATACCTGCAATACAACCCGTTTTGAACAAAGATTTGAAACGTACGGCATCGGGGTATGGAAGACGTATGGACCCTATATACCAGACAATAAGATTTCATAAGGGAATGGACTTCTCAGCACCTGTAGGCACAGAGATATTCGCCACAGGAGCGGGAAAAATCAAGTATATGGGTTGGCAACAAGGTTATGGCAATCTTGTTATAATTGACCACGGATACGGTTATGTAACATATTACGCCCATATAAGCAAGTTCAAGAAGGGGCTGTATCGTGGTAGTAAGGTAAACCGTGGCGATGTGATAGCGTTTGTGGGGAACACGGGTAAGTCAACCGGTCCGCACTTGCACTATGAGGTGCACGTGGACGGCAAGGTGCAGAACCCACAGAACTATTACTATCTGGATTTATCACCAGAGCAGTATGATGAGATGATTAGAATATCGGCAAGCAATGGAAAAATGTTTGATTAGTTGAATGTTAATTGTTAAATATTAAATATTAATTATTAATTATTATGAAGCGCGAGGGAAAACTATACTACTCAATAGGTGAGGTGGCGGAGATGCTGGGGCTCTCAACCTCACTACTGCGCTATTGGGAGAAGGAGTTTCCTAACATAAAGCCCTCAATGAACAGTGCGGGTAAACGTATATATAAAGATGAGGATATACAGCAGGTGCGTATAATACAATATCTGCTGAAAGAGAAGAAGATGACAATAGAGGGTGCCAAACAGCACCTCAAGGGCAGAAAACATACGTTTAAAGAGAACATGTCAAACGTGAGCGTAGTGGATGAACTGCTTAAGATAAAGGAGCAGTTATATGAGATAAGAAAATCATTAACTCTTATAGAGGAACAAAAATGAATTTACAAGATGCGGTAAAACTATACAAGCCACGTAACCCCGATGGTCATAAAGGCTCTTTTGGTAAGGCGTTGCTCATAGCCGGCAGCACAGGAATGATGGGTGCCGCCGTGTTATGCACAAGGGCTTGCTTGAGAAGCGGAGTGGGGCTGTGTCATCTTTCAGGACCTATGGATGGTATGCTTGTGGCGCAAATATCGCTGCCTGAGGCTATCTACAGAGTGGGTCTGGACAAGTTGGGTGCCTTTGATGCCGTAGGTTGCGGGTGTGGTTTAGGAAAGAGCCCCGATGCCATAGGAAGAGTTGATTATCTGTTGAATAATTCCCTGCGTTCAGTAGTTTTGGACGCTGATGCCTTGAACATTATTGTGGAGAGGTGGTGGCTTCCAAGAATACCGTTCGGAGCCATACTTACGCCTCATAGCGTGGAGTTTGAGAGACTCTACGGAGCAAAGGCCACATCAAGAGAAGAGCAGATAAAGCAGGCTGTTGAGTTTGCTGAGAAACGTCACTGCATAGTTGTGCTTAAAGGTGCTGGTACAGCGGTGGTTAATGAAGAGGGCACAGTGGATATAAATACAACGGGTAACAGCGGAATGGCTACTGCAGGCAGCGGTGACGTGCTCACAGGAATAATTACAGGATTTCTTGCCCAAGGGTATGTGCCGTATGACGCAGCCCGCTTAGGCGTGTTCCTGCACGGACTTGCCGGAGACATAGCGGCGGAGGAGAAGTGCCAGGAGTCAATATTGGCAAGTGATATAATAGAAGCAATACCAAAAGCATTTAAAAAGATAATATATGGAAAGTAAAATGATGACATCAAAAGAGATTCGCAAGTCCTTTCTTGATTTCTTTGCATCAAAAGGACACCAGATAGTACCATCAGCCCCGATGGTTGTAAAGGATGACCCTACGCTTATGTTCACAAACGCAGGTATGAACCAGTTCAAGAACATAATCTTAGGAAATGACCCTATAAAATACCCACGTGTGGCAGATTCACAGAAGTGTCTGCGTGTAAGCGGAAAGCATAATGACCTTGAAGAGGTAGGCCACGATACCTATCATCACACAATGTTTGAGATGCTCGGCAACTGGAGTTTCGGAGACTATTTCAAGGCTGAGGCTATAGCGTGGGCTTGGGAGTACCTTACAGAGGTTCTCAAACTTGACAAAGACCGTCTCTACGCCACAGTATTTGAGGGAGCGCCTGCTGAGGGGCTTAGCCGTGATGATGAGGCTGCCGCCATCTGGGAGAAATATATTGCTAAAGACCGTATCATTAACGGCAATAAGCACGATAACTTTTGGGAGATGGGCGACACAGGCCCTTGCGGTCCCTGCTCTGAGATTCACATTGACCTACGTTCAGATGAGGAGCGTAAGAAGGTGAATGGTCGTGACCTTGTGAACAGTGACAACCCACAAGTCATAGAGATTTGGAACAACGTATTTATGCAGTATAACCGTATGGCAGACGGACACCTTGAGCCATTGCCAAAAAAGGTTATTGATACAGGTATGGGCTTTGAGCGTCTCTGTGTAGCCGTACAGGGAAAGAAATCAAACTATGATACAGACGTGTTCCAGCCGTTGCTTAAAGCAGTAGGAGAGATATGTAACTGTGAGTATGGCAAAGATGCCAAGACAGATGTGGCTATGCGTGTCATTGCAGACCACATACGCACCATATCATTCGCCATAACAGACGGTCAGTTGCCATCAAACGCAAAGGCAGGCTATGTGATACGACGTATCTTGCGCCGTGCGGTGCGTTACGGATATACATTCCTCGGTTGCAAAGAGGCGTTTATGTATAAACTAATCCCAGCCCTAATTGATAATATGGGCGAGGCTTATCCTGAGTTAAAAGCACAGCAAGACCTTATTACAAAGGTAATTAAAGAGGAGGAGGAGGCATTCCTGCGTACACTTGAGACAGGTATCAGACTGCTTGACAAGGTTATGGCAGATACAAAGAAGGCTGGCAAGAGCGTGATTTCAGGTGTTGACGCATTCACACTATATGACACATTCGGATTTCCGCTTGACCTCACACAACTCATACTAAAGGAGAACAACCTTGATGTGGATATAGATGGCTTTACCACAGAGATGCAGAAACAGAAGGAGCGTGCCCGTAACGCCGCCGCTGTAGAGACAGGAGACTGGGTTGTACTTGCAGAAGGGGAGACAGAGTTTGTTGGTTATGACGTTACAGAGTGTGACGCTAAGATACTGCGTTACCGCAAATTGTCACAAAAAGGCAAAGATTTCTACCAGATAGTGCTTGACAAAACACCATTCTATGCAGAGATGGGTGGTCAGTTGGGCGATACAGGTGTACTTGAGAGCGTTAATGAGAAGGTGGAGGTTACAGATACAAAGAGAGAGAACAACCTGCCTGTACATATAGTCAAGAGAATGCCGGAGAATCCCGCCGCAACATTCGTTGCAAAGGTTAACAAGGAGAATCGTGCGGCAACGGAGGCTAACCACTCCGCCACACACCTGCTTCAAGAGGCACTCCGTAACCTGCTTGGAACACACGTTGAGCAGAGAGGTTCATTTGTTTCACCAACTCTTCTGCGTTTTGACTTCTCACACTTTGAGAAACTCACACCAGAGCAGATAAGAGAAGTGGAGCATTCTGTAAACCGTAAGATACGTGAGAACATTCCACTATGTGAACACAGGAATGTACCTATTGCAGAGGCTAAGAAACTTGGAGCAATGGCACTCTTTGGAGAAAAGTACGGTGACAGTGTGCGTGTAATCCAATACGGCTCATCAATAGAACTCTGCGGTGGCACACACGTGAAATCAACAGGAAACATAGGTTTCTTCAAAATATTAACGGAGAGTTCTATTGCCGCAGGCATACGCCGAATAGAGGCTGTCACCGCATATCAGGCGGAACTCTATGTGGAGCAGTGCCAGACACGCATAGGTACAATCAGGGAACTGTTCAACAATGTCCCGGATATAGCGGTAGCCGCACAGAAACTTATAGAAGACAATGCCGGATTACGCAAGCAGGTTGAGAATTTCCTTGTTCAAAAGGCTCATCAACTTAAGGAGACCTTAATAGAGAGGGCAATTGATAGAAACGGCATCAAGATTATAAGATATGTGGGAGAGGAGAACCCTGACCTTATAAAGAATATGCTTCCTGCACTGAAAGACAAGTTTGCCGATGGTAAATTCCTTATAGTGTTAGGAACAAAATGGCAAGGCAAGCCAACACTTACCATAGCAATGTCAAAATCAATGAATGAGGCAGGATACAACGCCGGTGCAATGGTTAAGGAGGCTGCCAAACTAATACAAGGTGGTGGTGGCGGTCAGCCATTCTTTGCCTCTGCAGGCGGTAAGAACCCCGATGGCATTCAAGATGCAGTTCAATATGTAATAGATTCAATAAAATAAATATTATGGCACAGAAATTAAGTACAATATGCGTACAGGCTGGATGGAAACCTACAAATGGAGAGCCACGCATACTTCCTATCTATCAGAGTACGACATTCAAGTATGACACAACGGCACAGATGGCTGATTTGTTTGACCTTAAAGTGCCAGGGTATTTCTACACAAGACTACAGAACCCTACAAATGACAAGGTTGCTGAAAAGATAGCGGCTCTTGAGGGTGGAGTGGCGGCAATGCTTACCTCATCGGGGCAGGCTGCTAACTTCTACGCTATTTTTAATATATGTCAGGCTGGAGACCACTTTGTAAGCGCCGCTTCAATCTACGGCGGTACTTATAATCTCTTTAATGTTACAATGAGAAAACTTGGCATTGATGTCACATTTGTGGACGCTGACGCATCAGAGGAAGAGATTTCAAAGGCATTCCGCCCCAACACAAAGGCACTCTTTGGTGAGACAATAGCAAATCCGGTTCTCAGTGTGCTTGATATTGAGAAGTTCGCACGCATAGCGCACAAGCACGGCGTGCCTCTTATAGTTGATAATACTTTCCCTACACCAATAAACTGCCGTCCGTTTGAGTTTGGCTGTGATATAGTGACACACTCAACCACTAAGTATATGGATGGTCACGCAATGACAGTGGGTGGCTGCATAGTTGATAGTGGAAACTTTGATTGGGAGAAATACCACTCTAAGTTTGCAGGACTTACAGAACCTGATGAGTCATATCACGGACTTGCATATACAAAGGCATTTGGTAAGGGTGCGTATATTACAAAGGCTACCGTACAACTTATGAGAGACCTAGGCTCAATACAGGCACCACAGAACGCATTTTTATTGAATATAGGTCTTGAAACATTGCATTTACGTGTTCCACGCCATTGTGAGAATGCTCAAAAGGTTGCAGAGTTCCTTGAAAAACAGGAGCAGGTGGCTTGGGTTAACTACAGCGGACTAAAGAGCAGCAAGTATTATGAACTAGCCCAAAAGCAGTTTACAAATGGTCAATCCTGCGGAGTTGTTACATTCGGATTGAAGGGTGGAAGAGAGGTTGCCATTAAGTTTATGGACAGCCTTAAATTCTGCTGTATTGCCACACACGTTGCTGACGCACGTACCTGTGTGCTTCACCCGGCAAGCCATACACACCGCCAACTCTCTGATGAGCAACTGCGTGAGGCAGGCATCAATCCAGACCTTATCCGCCTCTCTGTAGGCATAGAGGACGCAGACGACATTATTAATGATATTAAGCAAGCACTGAACCAATGCCAGTAAACATTCCCAAAGGATTACCTGCAATAGACACTCTTAAGAAGGAGAATATATTTGTGATGGATAATGAGAGGGCGAGCAATCAGGATATACGCCCGCTCAAGATTGCCATTGTGAACCTGATGCCTCTTAAGATTACCACTGAGACAGACCTTATTCGTCTGCTCTCAAACTCTCCATTGCAGATAGAGATTGATTTCATAAAGTTGAAGAGCCATACTTCAAAAAACACTCCTATCAAGCATATGCAGATGTTCTATAAGACATTTGACAGCATTAGGAGCGAGAAATATGACGGAATGATAATAACAGGAGCGCCTGTTGAGAAGATGGATTTCAGAGAGGTTAACTATTGGAGTGAGATAACGGAGATATTTGATTGGGCACGCCATAATGTAACTTCAACGCTCTATATCTGTTGGGCTGCCCAGGCTGGACTTTATCACTACTATGGTGTGCCTAAGTATGATTTGCCAGAGAAGAAGTTTGGTGTGTTCAAACACGTTGTGCTTGATAAGAAGAACCCGATATTTCGTGGTTTTGATGATGAGTTCTTTGTTCCGCACAGCCGTCACACAGAGGTTCATAGGGCTGATATTGATAAAAAAAGAGGGCTGAAGGTTATTTCAGAGTCAGAAGAGGCTGGTGTCTATATGGTTATGGGAAGAGGCGGAAGAGAACTCTTTATTACAGGTCATTCAGAGTATTCACCTTTAACGCTTGACACGGAGTATCGCCGTGACCTTGACAAAGGTCTGCCTATAAAGATGCCGGTTAACTATTATCGTGATAATGACCCAGACAAAGGTCCTGTTGTCCGTTGGAAGAGTCACGCGAACCTTCTCTTCACAAATTGGCTCAACTACTTTGTATATCAGGAAACGCCTTATAACATAGAAACTATTGAATGATATAAAGGAGACCGTTACTAGGAATGAGAGCAGAACCAAGTTTACTTGAGTTATGCCGAATGACGACATAACATGGTTAAAACGAAGTTTTAACAAAGGAGAAATCACTTTCAACTTTCAACTTTTAACTATGAATATAGAACTGTTATCTCCCGCTAAGACTGCTGACATTGGCATTGAGGCAATATTGCACGGTGCTGATGCGGTCTATATCGGGGCGGCGGAGTTTGGGGCTCGTAAGGAGGCAGGTAATAGTTTAGAGGATATTGAGCGGCTTGTCAACTTTGCTCACATCTACGGAGCAAGGGTCTATGTAACTGTAAATACTATAATTAAGGACGCTGAAATAAGCAGTGTGGAGCGCCTTATAACTAACCTATATAATATAGGTGTTGACGCTCTCATAGTTCAGGATTTTGGTATTCTTAAAATGAATATCCCCCCAATTGCTCTTCACGCAAGCACACAGATGCACAATCTGACGCCTGAAAAGGTTAAGTTTCTTGAGGATATGGGTTTTTCACAGGTTGTTGTAGCCCGTGAGTGCTCTGTAGAAGACATTGCAAAAATAAGAGAAGCGACAACAGTGCCTCTTGAGGCCTTTGTTCACGGGGCGAGGTGTGTTAGTTACAGTGGCAGGTGCTATGCGAGTGCCGCTCTTACCGGACGCTCCGCAAATCGTGGTGAGTGTGCTCAGATATGTCGTCTGCCGTTCCAATTGCAAGATGCTCACGGACATAATTTAGGCACTCATAACTATCTGTCAATAAAGGATATGGACCGCAGCGGTGAGATAGAGGAGATGATAAACGCCGGTGTCTCATCATTCAAGATAGAGGGAAGGCTTAAAGATGTTGACTATGTTAAAAACATTACCGCATACTACAGAAAACAGATAGATAAGGTGTTGGAGAAACACGCTGATTGGGAACGCTCATCGGACGGTGTCTCTGAAATTAGTTTCACACCAAACAAGTTCAAAAGTTTTTTCCGCCTGTATGATATAACTACACCAAAGTCGGTGGGAGAGTATGTGGGGAGAGTGAATAGTGAAGAAAGAATGGTGAATAGTGAAGAAAGAAATAAGAAAAATTTTTTTGTGAATGTGGTGAGTGGGGTGGAACTTCATAATGGTGACGGATTTTGTTTCTTTGACGAATCAGGAGAATTTTTTGGTTTCCGTGCAAATAAAGTTTGCAAATTATCTGACGCTGAAAATCTTTGGAGTGTTGAAACTTTGGAAAGTCTGAATGTAAAAAATGGCGTCAAACTTTTCAGAAATTATGACATTCAATTCCAGACAATGCTGTCAAAACCCACTGCAACACGCCGTATTGGTGTTAGAGTGGAGCTGAAAGATAAGACTCTGACAATTGATGACGGTGTAGATAAAGTTTCTGAAACAGTTGAAATAGAATCTCAAGTTGCAAAAAATGACCAGACAGATGCAATTATGAGGCAACTTTCAAAACTTGGAGAGACACCTTTTGTGGCAACTGAAGTTACTGTTGACAGTCAGTGGTTCTTTCCAATGAGTGCTCTTTCAAACGCACGCCGCTCAGTTGTGAGTAAACTTATTTTGCTCAGACAGAACAGGACTGTTGCATCAAGGGAGATTTTTTCTATAAGGAATTTTGATGCGGTTTATCCTCAAAACAGTGCGGATTATTCAGAAAATGTTGCAAACTCACTAGCAAAAAAGTTTTACAGTGAGCACGGAGTTTCTGAAATTGCAGATGCGTTTGAGATAAAGAATCCGCATGGTAGTGTGCCTGTTATGTTCTGCAAGCATTGCGTACGCCGTGCCATCGGGGCGTGTAAGAGAGAGAATACGGCAAAGAGCAGAGAATTGGCGGAGCCGTTACACCTTATATATAAAAATTATTATCTTCGCCTTGAGTTTGATTGCAATAATTGCATTATGAAAGTAATCTCTGAAAAATAGATACCGTTATGAGCGTAATGAAACGAGTGTACATAATAATGTTTATTGTAACCTCTGCGTTTGCATCTGTGGCAAATGCTGAGGTATATGACTACACCGTTTTCCGCTCTGGCAGCCCCATTGATATAAGGATAAAGAAGATTATTAATAATTTTGGTCCGTACGCCGGGTTCTCTCCTGTGCTTGTAGGAGATTTGAACCACGATGGAAAGGCTGAACTTGTTACCGTTGTCACAGACTACCGTGACCACGGATGTTCATTCATAGTTATTGATGGTGCTAACCTTGCAAAACACAAGATAGTACATTTTGGGGATAAGTACGGTACACCTGGAGTCTCATTCGGCTATGCTTGCGGACCGCTTGCTATTTCAGCGGACGGAATTTTGTATGCAGTCACGGGTACATCAGAGAAAAAAAGCATAACATCATACCGCTACACAGGTTCTGATTTGGAACAAATGGCGGAGGCTCCGCTTGAACACAATTTTTACGGTAATCCACGCACTGCTGATTTTGACGGAGACGGACACTATGAGGTGTTTGTTGGCAATGAGGTCTTTGACGGACGCACTCTTGCAAAGATAGGTTCCGGCGGAGAGAACAATGTGGGGCAGCACTATCAGCATGACGGCGCTATGTTTATGATGGGCTGTGCCGCCGATGTCCTGCCAGAACATAGCGGTGTGGAACTTATATGCGGCAATCAGATATTCGGAGTCTCACGCTCAGGCGTTGTGCTTCTAAAGACAATTGGTAATAAGCACGAAGGCTCAGCGCAGGTGGCTGACCTCAATGCGGACGGCTCACCGGAGATACTTGTACGCACCACTATGGGGCGTCTTTCCTTGTATGATGTAAAGGCAGGCAGAGAGGTGCTGCGTGACGCATACGTGATGACGGGCTATCCTGCCATCGGGGATATTGACGGAGACGGAACTCTTGAGATAGTGGGGCTTATATCATCATCAAAGATGGTTGCGTATAAATATGATGCCGTCAACGGGCGTTTGAAACAATTCTGGGAGATGACGCACTCTGACCGCAGTGCCCAAACCTCTATGACTCTCTTTGATTTAAACCACGATGGCAAGGCTGAGATTATATACCGTGATGAGCAGACATTGCGTATAATTGACGGTAGTACAAACAAGCCTGTTACAGTGGCAAATATGAATGTCAGCAGCGCAACTAAGAGTGAGTATCCGGTTGTGGCTGACTATGACGGCGACGGACAAGCGGAGATAATAGTTCCCGGCACAATGTATAAGGACTACACAAAGGATAACGCATCCATAAACATATTTTCATCTAATCGCTGGGCGTGGGCCCCGGCACCTGAAATATGGTTGCAATATTGAAAAATAATCCGTAACTTCGTACTTTAAAAAAATAGATAAATGGGAAAGAAAGGTTCATTGGCACTTGGCATTCTGAGCGTGCTTTGTCTTGCCGGCTCTGTGTATGTATGCGTTGTTGAAACCATAGCAGAGAATTTTGTGCTTGCGCTAATATTTTTAGGAGCCGCACTCTATTTCTTTTTTCATTACAAAAAGCTGGTTAGTCTTGAGAAGATAAAGGCTCAAGAGGAAAAGGAACGCATAGAGCGTGAGGAGCGTGAGCGCATAGAGCGTGAGCGGATGGAGTTGGAAAATCAAAATAGTAAGAAAAGTAAAATAGGAGTAATTAAAGATGCGCTTAAAAGAAGGTTTTAAATTGCACCAATTGGGCAATGAAAGTATTGTAGTAGCAGAGGGAGACGCCTCACTTGATTACACAAGCATAATATCTCTAAATGAGACAGGTGCCTATATATGGCAGAATATAGTTGGCAGGGAGTTTGACGCAGAGTCAATTACAAAACTTCTGCTTGATGAGTATGAAGTTGATGAGGCAACCGCTTCAGATGACGCCTACGCATTTGTTGAGAGCCTGCTTGAAGCGGACTTGGTGAGTGAATAATTAGCAATTAGTAATTAGTAATTAGTAATTGGGTGGGTTATAGAGGTGATTTGCTAATAATGCCTACTTTCATTCCTTCATCTTTCACGGCTTTAGTCAGAATCTCTTTAAAGTAATATGCCACAGAGCCTGTGAAACTTACCGCATAGCCATCGGGGTACTGCTTTAGATTACGGCGGATAAAACTTACAAAAGCGTTGTAGACAAGCGTTCTGCAATATACATTTTCAATATTCTCTGACAGGAATGGGGCAAAGGATGCCAGAAACCTGTTGGGGAATTGTTTTCTATATACTCGGTCAATAATGTCGGCGGCAGTGAGACCATATTTTTTGTTGAATTTCTCACAAATCTCCGCAGGTGCCTGATTTTTAAGAATATCGGCAATCAGAAGTTTGCCAAGCACGGCACCGCTGCCCTCATCACCCAAGATGAAGCCGAGAGGGGAGACATTCTTTACAATCTTTTTACCGTCCCATAAACAGGAGTTGGAGCCTGTACCAAGTATGCAGGCAATGCCAGCCTCGCTACCGCACAGAGTCTTTGCGGCACCTGTCAGGTCTGTGTCAACAGTTATGGATGCGTTTTTGAATATTGTTTTCAAAGCCTCCGACACTATCGGAGATTTCTCCTTTGTACAGCCAGCACCATAAAATTCAATGGATTCAACTTTTGAAGCATCCGCTATATAAGGTACAAGTTGTTTTGTCAGAGTGGAAACTATATCATCTGTTGTCTGATAGAATGGATTGATTCCGTCTGTAAGAACAAACCTGTTTTCGCTATCTTCTGATGTCAGAGCGAAATTTGTTTTGGTTGACCCGCTGTCAGCAACTATTTTCATAATAATAACCTATGTTTATTTATGTTGAAATTTTACACTGCGAAAATAGCATATTTTTTTCTATTGTTAATAAGTTAATTTGAAATAGTTTGTGGGCGTAAGTCAAACTATCTAATTTTGTATAATTATGGAATATAGTACGGAGAAACCTGTTCTGCTTATTCAAGCAACTGATTTAGAGCCATATAGTAATCTTGCTGTAGAGGCTTTGCTGCTTGAGAATCTGGCACCGTACAGTAACGCCCTCTATCTTTGGCAGAATGAGAACACAGTTGTGGTGGGAGTCAATCAGAACGCATACGCAGAGGTGGCTCCAGGCTTCAAAGGTTATGTGACACGCCGTCTTTCAGGAGGCGGTGCCGTTTACCACGATGCCGGGAACCTGAACTTTACTTTTGTCTCTGAAAGAGGTTGCTATTCTGTTGATAAGAACAAACAGATACTTCTTACCGCCTTGCGTTCACTTGGCTTTGACGCTCAGTTTTCAGGGCGGAATGACCTGCTTATTGACGGTAAAAAGATTTCAGGACAGGCATATTGCCTCAGACCAGATGCTTGTTACCATCACGGTACAATATTGATTAACAGCAATGTGGAGCGCATACAAGCGGCACTTAGACCATCGGAGAGCAAATTGAAATCAAAAGGAGTGGCGTCAGTTGCGTCAAGAGTTGGAAATCTGGTTGATTGGAATAAGTCAATAACAGTAGGTGTAGTGCGTGAGGCTGTGGCAAAAGCCTTTACCGATTATTATAAGGATTGCAGGGTTGATTACAGGAATGTTGATTACACAAATCCACGTTTACAGGAGTTGGCATGCCAAATGGCGTCAGATGAGTGGGTGTGGGGACGCAGTCCGTCAATGACTAATACCATAAATCATAGATTTGATTGGGGAGAGGTGACCATAAATTATGAAACAAAGGGAGACAGAGCCGTAAGTGTTGAAGTCTTCTCTGATGCGTTAGATACGGCTTTGCCAGGTAAACTCAGACAGATGCTGTTGGAAACACCAGTACACGAGTGGAATGAATTAATTGAAAGTTAAAAATTTATGTTTGAAACCAGACACACCATAACGCCCCGTGAAGGGATATAGGGCGTTCGGAAAGGTGTGAATGGTGAGAACATAAATTTAACAGGTTCAAAGAAAAAATATGAAAATACTAATAATTGGAGCAGGTCCCGCAGGGTATGTGGGGGCATTGAAGGCGGCAAAGTTGGGCTTTGAGGTTACGCTTGTGGAGAAGGCGTCACTTGGAGGCACGTGTCTGAATAGTGGCTGCATTCCTACAAAGTCACTGCTTCAGGCTGCAAGCGTTTATGAGAATATAATGGTTCAATCAAAGGTGTGGGGTATAGATGTTCCTCAGGCTACTGTTGATTTTGAAAAGGTTTATGCTCAGAAAAAAGCCATAGTGGAGCAGTTGCAAAAGGGAATTGCAATGCTGCTTAAGAGTGCCGGAGTTGAAGTTATACAAGGAACGGCACAAGTTATTGCTGAGGGTAAGGTTAAAATTCAGGAGAGCGGAGATATTCTTTCAGCCGACAAAATTCTTATTTGCACAGGTTCTGTTACGGCTCGTCTTCCAATAGAGGGAATAGAGAACGCACTGAGCAGTGATGATGTTCTTTCAGCACCTGTGCCAGGCAAAAGCATTGCTATAATAGGTGGCGGAGTAATAGGCGTTGAGTTATCACTTTTCTTTGTGAAGTTTGGTTGCGAAGTGACTATATATGAATTCCAAAATGCGTTGGTCGCTATGATGGATACTGATATTTCAAAACAATTGCTGATGCAACTAAAAAGAGCAGGTGTAAAGGTGCAGTTACAGGCTGCAGTAAGTAAAATATCACCTGTTGACGGGGGCTTTGATATAGATGCAACCATAAAGGAGAAACCACATACAGCACACTATGATTCTGTTATTGCTTGCGTAGGTCGCAAACCGTATAGGGGTGATGTCTTGGCATCGGAGTTGGAGACTTCAGAGAACATATCCTTTGCGGGCGATGCGGCTGGAGGCATACAACTTGCTCACTTTGCGTCAGCACAGGCAGTAAGCATAGTGGAGAAGTGGGCGGGCTTGGAGCCTAAGACTCGACTTGACATTGTGCCACAGTGCATCTACACATCGCCTGAGGTGGCATCGGTGGGTAAGCGTGAGCAGGATTGCACAGAACCTGTGAGAATTGGAATGTACCGCATAAACGGTAACGGCAAGGCGCTTATAATGGGAGAGAATAGCGGATTTGTGAAGATAATATCAGATGCGGCATCGGGGAGGGTGATAGGAGCCCACATAGTAGCCCCGCACGCCACAGACATCATAGGAGAACTTGCCGTGGCAATAGCAAACGGTTTGACAACAGATGAGATAGGTAGCGTTATTCACGCCCATCCCACAGTCAGCGAATCAATTTTAGACTCTATACAACAATTAAATAAGTAACTTTCAACTTTCAATTTTCAATTTTCAACTTTTTATGAGGACTCCACTTTTTGACACACACGTTGCCTCGGAAGGCAGAATTGTTGAGTTTGGCGGCTTTGAGTTGCCTGTACAGTATGAGAAAACCGGTATCAAGGCAGAACATACTGCGGTACGTGAGAGTGTAGGTATGTTTGATGTCTCCCATATGGGAGAGTTCCTTATGTCTGGACCTGACGCAGAATCTGAACTTAACTATTTGGTAAGTAACCAGGTGGTAGGGCTGCCCGTAGGCAAGGTTTTGTACTCTCTGCTCTGCAATGAGAACGGAGGCATTGTAGATGACCTGCTCATATACAAGCGTGCTGAGAACAGTTATTTGATTGTTGTCAATGCCTCAAACACAGAGAAAGATTTTGAATGGATGAAATCACACTTGCGTAAGAGTGTAAAGTTTGAGAATATATCAAATAAAATAGGTCAGATTGCCGTTCAAGGACCTAAGGCAGTTGATGTAGTCCGCCGTCTTTACCCCGATGTTGACAAACTTCATAACTATACATTCTTTGAGACTGAGTATGAAGGTGGCTGGTGTGTGGTATCACGTACTGGTTATACCGGTGAGGATGGTTTTGAACTATATGTTGAGGCTGACAAGGTTGTGAAACTATGGAACCTGCTTCTTGAGACAGGCAAGCCTGAGGGTTTGATTCCTTGCGGTTTGGGAGCAAGAGATACACTGCGTTTTGAGGCTGGAATGCCACTTTACGGACACGAACTAAAGGATAACTATCCTGCAAATGAGGTTGGACTTAACTTTGCCATTAAAATGGATAAGGGTGATTTTATAGGCAGGGAGGCAATAGCAAACCACGTTGCAGGTTTCTGCCGCAGAGGAATAAAACTGCTTGGAAAGGGTATAGCCCGTGAGGGTAGCGCTGTATATCAAGGCAGCCGTCAGTTAGGCATAGTTACATCAGGTAATTTCTCTGTTACAAACGGATGCGCGCTTGCTATGGTTCGTATTTTCAAAGGCATTGAGGGTAACGTAGAGGTTGAGGTGCGTGGAAAACGCTTTGAGGCTGAGTTTGTGAAACTACCGTTTATAGCAAAACAGAATAACAAGTAAGGAAATGAAGGAATCTCTAATTCCTCAAATTCCTAAACAATTAAAATTTATTTAAAATTATATAAAAATTATGAAAGTATTGGAAAAATTACAGTATTTGCCATCTCACGAGTGGGTATTAGTAGAAGGCAACAAAGCCAAAGTAGGTATCTCTGATTACGCACAGCACGCACTTGGTGATGTTGTATATATCTCACTGCCTGAGGTTGGTGATGAGGTTACCGCCGATGAGTCATTTGCCGATGTAGAGAGTGTTAAAGCCGCGTCTGAGGTGTTCTCACCAGTTACAGGAACCGTTACAGCCGTTAATGACGCACTTGATTCAGATGCAGGTCTGCTTAATCAAGACCCGTATGAGAATTGGATAATTGAGGTTGAGTTCACAGCACTGTCAGAGAACTTGGTTGATGCCGCTGAATATACAAAACTTTGTAATGAATAAGGCATTCACATATACCCTTTAGGAGGCGTCTCCACCCCCGGAGTCGTACAGGGGGAGGGACCCGTTAGGGTTACAAACCCTAATGGGAGGGGCTGAAACCCTTTACAAAAGGGTTGAAGTCCGAAGAAAGGGTATATGTGAATGAACAATTTTCAATTTTCAATTTTCAATTATCAATTGATTATGAATTACACCCCACATACAAAACAAGATGAGGCAGCAATGCTTGCGGCATTGGGTCTGAAATCAGTTGAGCAGCTGATGGATGCCCAGATACCGGAAGAGTTACGCCTTAAAGGAGGCTTGCCACTGCCTAAAGGTAAGTCAGAAATGGAAGTTGAGAGGCAGATGCGTGGCATCGCCGCTCAAAATGTTAAGTTTGACCACATATATCGTGGTGCAGGAGCCTATTATCACTATATTCCTGCTACGGTACGTCATATAGCAACCAATACATCTCTGATTTCCGCTTATACGCCATATCAGCCTGAAATTAGTCAGGGTATTTTGCAAGCCACATTTGAGTATCAGACAATGATGTGTATGCTAACAGGACTTGATGCTTCAAACGCATCGGTCTATGATGGTGCTACAGCGGCTGCGGAGGCTTGCAAACTGTGCCTTGATAAAAAACGCCGTCAGATTCTTGTCTCTGATGCCATAAAGCCTGATAACCGCAAGGTTATAGAGACATACCTCTACCAAATGAATGTTGATTTGCGGTATATTCCTGTAAAAGATGGAAAGACAGATATAGAGGCACTTAAAACAATGCTCAATGAGCAGACTGCGGGCGTCTATGTAGAGCAACTCAACTACTATGGTGTAATAGAGGATATGGCAGCCATCGGGGCTCTTACAGCACCGTTAAAGGCTCTGTTTATTGCAGGTATTTCTCCAATTGCGGCAGCAATTCTGCCATCGGCGGCGGAGTGTGGGGCAGATATTGCTGTAGGAGAGGCACAGCCACTTGGTTTGTCCCTCTCTTTTGGTGGTCCTTATCTTGGCTTTATGACTGCCAAGATGGAGCATATCCGCAAGTTGCCTGGCAGAATAATTGGTGAAACTGTTGATAAGAACGGTAAACGTTGTTTTGTTCTCACTTTGCAGGCTCGTGAGCAGCATATCAAGCGTGAGAAGGCATCATCAAGCATCTGCTCAAATCAGGCGAATTGTGCCATTCTTGCCTCTGTCTATCTTGCAACAGTGGGCGGTGAGGGGCTTAAAAGCATAGCCTCACAGTGCTATAGCAAGGCTCACTATCTTGCTGCTGAACTTGCAAAAATCAGTGGTTGGAGCCTTAAATATGGCGCTGATTTCTTTATGGAGTTTGTAACTATAACCCCCGATGCCGCAGGACTACTTGGGTATCTGGAGTCAAAAGGCATACTTGGAGGTCTGCAACTGTCTGACAGTGAAATACTTTGGTGTGTTACAGAGATGGCGTCAAGAGAGGATTTGGATAATTTGGTATCTCTTGTTAAAGAGTACGGGAAAGGAGGCTCAAAATGATTGATTTGCTATTTGAACTCAGTAAGAAGGGTAGTAACAAGTTCTCAATGCCTGAACTTGATGTACCGTCAGCAGCCCCTTCTCAAAAACGTGCGTCAGAACTTGGCTTGCCTGAACTGCCTGAGGTTGAGGTTATGCGTCACTATACAGCACTTTCACGCCGTGTACACGGTGTTGAGGACGGTCCATATCCACTTGGTTCCTGCACTATGAAGTATAACCCTAAGGTGAATGAGATGACAGCCTCACTTGAAGGCTTTACAGGTATTCACCCACTTCAACCGGCATATACTGTTGAGGGTTGCAAAGAGGTGCTTGAGATAATGAATAAATCACTTTGTGCCGTACTTGGTATGGATGCTGTAAGTTTCCAACCGGCGGCAGGAGCGCACGGTGAGATGACATCGCTACTTGTTATGCATAAGTATCTTCAGAGCATTGGTCAGAGCCAACGTACAAAGATTATTGTTCCAGACTCATCACACGGAACAAACCCTGCAAGTGCCGTAGCCGCTGGTTTTGAGGTTGTCACCATACCGTCATATCCTAACGGAATGGTTGATATGGACGCACTTAAGGCGGCAGTAGGGGAAGATACAGCCGCAATGATGCTTACAAACCCTAACACACTTGGCATATTTGACAAGCAGATAGCGGAGATGGCAAAGGTTGTTCACGCCTCAGGCGGACTTATGTATTATGATGGTGCTAACCTAAATGCCATTATGGGTTGGGCTCGTCCTGGTGATATGGGCTTTGATATTGTTCACGTAAACCTTCATAAGACATTCTCAACACCTCATGGTGGCGGAGGTCCTGGTAGCGGTCCTATCGCTTGCAAATCATTCCTTAAGGCGTTCCTGCCATATACAGAGTTGGGTTACCGTGACGGAGTTGACGCTCAAAAGAGCATAGGTAAGGTGAAGGCTTTCCACGGCAACTTTGCTGTTATAGTTAAGGCACTCACATATATACTTGCACTTGGTGCTGAGGGGCTTAAAGACGCTTCAGGCAAGGCTGTGCTTAACGCCAACTACCTCTTCAAGCAGATTGCGGCCCTCTATGGTGAGGAGTACCGTCCTTGTATGCACGAATTTGTTGTCAGTGCCACAAAGGCTGGGGAAGAGTATGGCGTGCACGCTCTTGATATTGCCAAGGCTATGCTTGATGAGGGCATTCATCCGCCTACAATATATTTCCCACTTATAGTTAAGGAGGCTATGATGTTTGAGCCAACTGAGACTGAAAGCAAGGAATCCATTGACTCACTTGCGGCAACTATGGCTAAGATTTTCAGTACAGCCGCCTCTGACCCTGATGCTCTTCACGCCGCCCCGCTTAATGCCTATATAGGTCGTCCCGATGAGGTTAAGGCGGCGAAAGAGATGAAGGTTACGGCGAAGCCGTAATAAAGAAGAAAGGAGACTGTTACTAGGAATGAGTGCAGAACCAAGTTTACTTGAGTTATGCCGAATGACGAAGTAACATGATTAAAACGAAGTTTTAATAAATGAGAAAGGAGAGGCTGGTCTATATATTGTTGTGCCTATTGCTTTTTGTATTGCCAATCAATGCAAAGAAGAATAAAAATGTGAATAATAGTAATATTATTCGCAATCCTGTTAGTTGTATCAATTTTCCGCCTAATATTTTTATCCTTTCAAACAAGACTTCATATAAGGTGAATAAGACTATTCTCAAGGGCAAGGAGTTGTCCATACACCTTGAGGACGCCTTTTCAAATCTTTTATTTACAGAAGAGATTGTCAGTGCGGCGTATGACTCTGTAAGGGTGCGTTTGCCAGAGGATTACAAGGACTATACACTGCGACTCTATTCACACAATCAGCCAATAGAGCGGTATGTGCCTAACTTCGTTCGTAAGACCTTGCCGCAAGACGCTCGTCGTCGCTTCACGTTTGAGACATCATTCAATGTGGTAACCAACCTTGACAAACCCAAACCGCTTGCTGGTCTGCAAGACCGTAATATAGCGTTGTGGGGTAGTCACGGACTTTATTATAATCGTAGAAATGAGCGATGGGAGTGGATGCGTCCCAGAATGTTCTGCTCTGTTGAGGACTTACTTGCAACATCGATAGCAATACCATACCTTATGCCTATGCTTCGTAATGCAGGGGCGGATGTCTATATGCCTCGTGAGCGCGATATCAATCCATACGAATACACCGCTGTAAATCAAGGGAACGGCACTGTTTACAAGGCGGATATTACCAAATCAGGTGATTATTGGGTTAAAGTAAAATATCAGAAGAGTACTGATAAAGCGTTGAAACTCAATATAAAACACGCAGGTGAAGAGTCTCATTATTCAATAAACACAACCGTTGGCTACGGCACTTGGATATACATTGACAACCTGCGTTTTGACGGTTCTGCGGAGTTCTCATTCAGTAGTGACCACGATACCAAGGTAACCGTTGATTCTGTAGTAATAGGCGGTGGCGTGAGCCACAATGGCAGTTACTATCCACGATTTATGGAGGCGGCCCTATATAATCTCAGAGAGAGCGGTCTGCCTGATTCAATAACTGTCAATCAGAAACCAGGTGTCAAGAGTGATTATTATGATGATATTTACTCACGCAGTAAGTGGGTTAATTTCCTTATGGGTGGCTCTGACAGGTTTCCGTCATATCCGGGTAAAAAGATTCCTATTGACCTCACCTTAGCGTTACACACAGATGCTTTTGTACGTGATTCAGGTAAAATAATAGGTCCACTGCTTATTTGTACATCAGATTCGGTATATCCATCGGGGTATTCACGTTTTGCAAGCAATGACCTTGCCTCATACGTTGGTTACCAACTGATGAATGATTTAAAGGCTGCAGGTATAGATGGTTGGGAGTGGCGTGGTATTTGGCATCAGAACTATGTTGAGACCCGTGTGCCAATGGTGCCTACGGTAATAGTTGAGATGTTCTCACACCAGAATTTTGCCGATATGAGGATTGCCAACAATCCGCAGTTTAAGTTTCTGATGGCCCGTGCTATCTATAAGGCGGCTCTGAAGTTCATTGCTGAACAATACGGGCAGACATACGTGGTGCAGCCGCTTGCCGTTAATTCCTTTGCCACAGAATTTGCCTCTGGTGACAGCGTCCGTCTGTCTTGGAAACCTACCGCAGACCCGGTGGAGCCAACGGCGTTCCCTACAAGTTACATAGTATATACACGCAAGGGCAGTGATGCGTTTGATACGGGAAAAGTTGTTAAAGGTACCTCCGTCACTCTACCTGTCAGCCCCGATGTCATCTATAGTTACAAGGTGTCCGCTTGGAACAATGGTGGAGAGAGTTTCCCTTCTGAGATTCTTTCAGTGTGCAAGAAGAGCAATCCAAAGGGTAGTGCGCTTATAGTGAATGGTTTTGACAAAATATCAGGTGCGGTAAGTTTTGATTTCATACAGATGGCTGGATTTTCCGCAGAGACAGATTTTGGTGTGCCATACCTCTATGACATATCATACACAGGTCCTCAGATAGAGTTTAACAAGACGGTGGAGTTTGTTAATAATGACTATCCTGGTTTTGGAGCCTCACTGGGCAACTATGAGACTCAGATAATTGCCGGCAACACCTTTGACTATACATACGTGCACGGCTTGGCACTGTCAGAGTGTGGATACTCATTTGTATCAGCATCAAAACAGGCATTCTCTACAGAGGCAAGAATGCCATCAAAATATACGCTGCTTGACGTTATTTTAGGGCTGCAAAACAGTTCAGGTAACTATTCTATTCTGCCTGTTGATATGCAGCGTGGCATACTTGATTTCACACAGGCTGGCAAGAACATAATAGTTAGCGGAGCCTACGTAGGTCAAGATGGCGGCAGTTTTGCGAATAAGGTATTTAGTTGTATCTTGCGTAGCCCGTTCGCTGCTACTAATGGCAAGGTTATGCTTCCTGATGGCTCAGAGGTGTTCTTACTACAGATGACGCCGTCAGCCGAGCGCTATTTTCTAAAGAATGTTGATGCCATAGACCCTAAATATCGTGGTACAGAGAAGATTCTCTTTTATGAGACAAACCGTCTTCCTGCCGCACTGCTTTACAAAAAGAATTACAAATCAATAGTCCTCGGTTTCCCTATAGAGGCACTCACATCACAAGAACAGGTGAATTCACTGATGCGGTATCTTGTTGATAAATTTAAATAGGGGTCTGGAATAATAGAAATAAAAGTGTTGTTATGAATATTTATAAATTTAACGGAATAAAAGCCTTGCAGCAGAGTGCTGAGGGTGAGTATATTGCAGTGGTTACAAAGCCTGTGGAGGTGGAGTTGGGGCAGAATGCCTTGCAGAGAATGGAGTATGTGGCACGTGCCACAGGTGCCGGAATGGTCTATTGTAACTACCGCCGTCTTAACCCCGATGGCACGTTGGAGAGTGTGCCTACAATTGAGTATCAAGAGGGTAGTCTTAGAGATGATTTTGATTTCGGTCCGCTATGGGTAGTAAGCGTGAAGGCTCTTAAAAGTGTAAATGTGGCAGACCTCAAATTTGCGGAACTGTATGATTTCCGTCTCAAACTATCTCAGAAATATAGGATTTTCCACCTTTCAGAGTTCCTTTACACACAAAAGGCTGCCGCAGACGGTGACAATCAGTTCAGTTATGTTGACCCAAAAAACCGTGCCGTCCAAGTGGAGATGGAACAGGTGGTTACAGAGCATTTAAAGGCAATTGGAGCGTATATTCCATCGGGTAATCATAAACTTATTGATTTCACTGAAACTGGCTTCCCTGTGGAGGCGTCTGTTATAATACCTGTACGTAATAGAGCAAAGACTGTGGCAGATGCCGTGAATTCAGTGCTGGGTCAGCAGGCGTCCTTCCAGTTTAATGTTATTGTTATTGACAATCATTCCACCGATGGCACATCAGAGATACTAAGTGAACTGACTCAGAAAGATGACAGGGTGGTGCACCTTATTCCTGATTCAAATGAACTTGGCATTGGCGGTTGCTGGAACTATGGTGTAAATAGTAAACATTGCGGAAAATTCGCTGTGCAACTTGACAGTGATGATGTATATCAAGATACAAAAGTGTTACAAACCATAGTTGATGAGTTCTACGCTCAAAAATGCGCTATGCTTGTAGGTTCATATACGCTTACAAACTTTAATATGGAGATTCTGCCTCCGGGACTCATTGACCACAAGGAGTGGACCGATGAGAACGGACATAATAACGCTCTTAGAATCAATGGATTGGGGGCGCCTCGCGCTTTTTATACCCCTGTACTTAGGCAATTGCAACTACCTAACACAAGTTATGGTGAGGATTACGCTATGGGAATCCGCATTAGTCGTGAGTGGCGTATAGGACGCATCTACAAGAGCCTCTATATGTGTCGCCGTTGGGATGGAAACTCCGATGCCGCTTTAAGCATAGAGAAGATAAACGCTAACAATTTCTATAAAGACCAATTGCGTACAATTGAACTTATTGCACGTAAAAATCTTTAATGGAGTGACACTCCATATTTAAATTTTGCCTATTTTTGTGTTTACATAAATAATTTAATAATTTAGAACTATGGCTAATAAGTATGCAGGAACCCAGACTGAGAAGAATCTGGCCGCTGCTTTCGCCGGTGAGTCGGAAGCACGTAACAAGTACACTTTTTTTGCATCTAAGGCAAAGAAAGAGGGTTATGAACAGATAAGTGCAATCTTTACAGAGACAGCAGGTAATGAGAAAGAGCACGCTGAACTTTGGTATAAGGAGTTGTACGGAGTTGGCACCACGGCAGATTGCTTGAAGGCTGCCGCAGATGGTGAGAACTTTGAGTGGACAGATATGTATAAAGGTTTTGCAGAGACAGCAGAGAAAGAGGGATTCCCTGAACTAGCAAAGAAATTCCTTCAGGTTGCTGAGATTGAGAAACACCACGAGGAGCGTTATCGTGCCCTTCTTGAGAATGTTGAGGCAAAGAGAGTGTTTGAGAAGAGTGAGGTTAAGGTGTGGAAGTGCCGTAACTGCGGTCACATTATGGTTGGTACCAAGGCACCTGAGGAGTGTCCTGTATGCGCACACCCACGTGCATTCTTTGAGTTAAACGCAGAGAACTATTAATTGAAAAAGTTAGAGGAAATAAGAAAAGAGATTTCATCTGTTGACAAACAGATGAGTGAACTCTTTGAGAAGCGAATGCATCTCTCATCAGAGGTGCTTGAGTACAAGAAAGAGTGCGGTTTGCCAATCTTTGACCCTGAGAGAGAGTCAAAGATTCTTGCCGCATCTGTCAACAATCTGTCAGATGAGAGCCTGAAGGAGTACAGCCTCTTGTTCTTCAAAAGTCTTATGGAGACATCAAAGTCATACCAGCAAAGACTTATGGGCAAGATGAGAGTGGCGTATTCAGGTATTGCAGGGGCATACGCATATATTGCGGCTCACCGTCTTTTCCCTACAGCTGAACTTGTACCTTACTCTGATTTCAGTAAGGCATATAAGGCTTGTGAGGCGGGGGAGGTTGATGTCACCATATTGCCAATGGCAAACAGTTATGCCGGTAGTGTGGGTGATGTTATGGATCTTGCATACGCAGGAAACCTATATATCAACTTATCTGCTGATATGCAGATAGTCCACAATCTTGTAGGCGTTAAGGGTGCTACATTGAATGATGTAAAGAGTGTCATCAGTCACCCGCAGGCATTGTCACAGTGTGCTGAATTTATTAAAACCCACGATTTTCAGGAAGAGGCGTTTGGTAATACGGCGCTTGCAACTAAATTTGTCTCTGAAAAAGCCGATAAAACCATTGCCGCCATTGCCTCTGCGGAGACAGCAGAACTGTATGGTCTTGATATTATTAAAGAGAACATAAACACCTCTCTCACTAATACCACAAGGTTTGCTGTATTCTCACGTACAATGAACAACTCCCACTCAAAGGAGCGTCTTGGAGAGCAATTCTCTCTTATTTTCACTGTTAAGAACCAATGCGGAGCCCTTGCCCAGGTTCTTAACATTATAGGTGCCCACAGTTTCAATATGAACAGCATACACAGCCGACCGCTTAAGAACAGTATGTGGGGTCACTACTTCTTTGTGGAGATTGACGGCGATGTCAACTCACAAGACGCCAAGGATTTAATGATACAATTAAAGCCAATATGTGACAAACTGAAACATATTGGCTCTTATAAAACCCTCTCAATATAGGTAAGCGTCAGAGTCTATCCAATATATAGTGGTAAAAACTATTAAATGAACAGGATTGTGAGGAAGCCTGCAAGCAGGGCATAGGTGGCTATCTTCTCATATCCGTGGGCGTGAGTTTCAGGAATCATCTCATCGCTAACTACATACAACATCGCTCCACCGGCAAATGCAAGCATTGCTGGTAGAAATTTTTCTGATATGCTACCAAAACCGTAGCCAATCCAAACGCCTATGACCTCAAGTCCGGCAATGGCTAATGAGATTAGGAATGTTCTCCACGTTGAGACTCCAGCCATAAGCAAAGGTGCTATAACTACCATACCCTCAGGGATGTTCTGAATGGCGATGCCTATTGTAACATCCCAAGCGGCTGTGGTGTCAGTGGAGTTGAACCCCACACCAGCGGCAATACCTTCAGGCAGTTTGTGAATTGCTATGGTAAGCACAAAAAGCAGAATTTTGTTTACTGAGGTGTTGTTTATATGCTCTTCCTTGTCTAACCCCGTTAGTTTATGAAGGTGGGGTATGAGGTCATCAAGTAAGTTAAGGAAAAGCAGACCGGCAATCACTCCAAGGCATACAACCCACCATCTGCCGTCTCCAGCCTGCTCAGCGGCTGGGACAAGAAGCCCTATGGTTGCGGCGGCAAGCATAGCACCTGCACAGTAACCCAGCAGAGCGTCATTCCACTTATGGGGTAGTTTTTTTACTATGAAACCTAATAGTGAACCTATTATGGTGGCAAGGGCAAGCCCTGCGGCGCTAATCCAGACGTTTGTCATATTTTTTTGTTATTAGAGTACAAAGATAGTGCGTTTTTATTACTTTTGTTCCTGTTAAAATTTTTTTATTGCTGTGTATTAATCTATTTATAAACATTATTATTTATCAGTTATGGAAAAGAAACAGAATCAAGAGAATTTCTCTTTTGGTAAAGAGTTAAAGAAACAGGTCCGCTATGCCTTTGCAGAGCAGATAGTATATTCTATTTTGCTATTAGGACTTGGAGTGTTGTTCATTATGACGCCAGAACTCTCCGGTCACGCGGTATGCCTTGTTACAGGTATATTCCTGATTTCAGCAGGAGTGGTTGCAATTGCGGCTTGTTTTGCCCGTAGTATTATGTTCGGTGGTTTCTCACTGCTTTTAGGTATTCTTCTGCTCTTCTCAGGAATATTATTTCTGGCAAATCCTGAGATTGCAGAGAGTCTGCTCACATTCCTTATAGGATTGCTTATAATTGTTGACGGAGCCAATATGTTTGTTGGCAGTATTGAGTGTGCCAAGTTCAAGATGAACAATTGGTTCCTACTTATGCTTATGAGTTTGCTGGTGCTCACACTTGGAGCCATCGTGGTGATAGGCAACTTTGGTACTGTTATGGTTATTGCTGGTTACGCTATGATTGTTGACGCTATTTTCAGAATTGTAGCCAGTTGTGTGTTCGGGAACCGTATAAACAGTGCTAAGAAGCAGATTAACGCCCTTAAACAGAAGTATTACTCAGCAGAGGAATAAGCCGTGTAGTAGGGGATTACGTCGCTTCGCTATGGATTTTTTTTGTAAAAAATTTGAATTTACTAAAATTATGACTAAATTTGCGAACTGAAAATATGATTACATAATATGATTGGTTCACAAAATAAGATATTACTTGATTTTTATGCTTCAAAGGCAACAGTCATATCTATGGTTCAGCTAAGATTGATGTATCCGGATTTAACATCGTCCGTTATAGCTTTGCGAATGAATCATTATGTAAAAAGTGGCAGATTGTTGAATCCCAGAAAAGGTTTTTATGCCAAACTTGCATATAATCCATTAGAACTTGCGTGTATGCTATATACTCCCACGTATATCAGTTTGGATTATGTACTGCGTAAAGCAGGTGTGATATTTCAATATGGAGAGGAAATAACCTTGATAAGTTATCTGAATAGGGAAATAGACGTGGATGGAAATATTATCACATATAATCGCATCAAGGGAGAGATTATGGCTGATACACGTGGAATAATTCAAGATGGGAACGTGAACACAGCATCGCCGGAACGGGCATTTTTGGACACTTTATATTTAAATGCCAATTACTATTTTGACAACATTTCTATTCTCAACAAAGAAACAATAGAGGAACTGCTGCCAATGTATCAATGTAAAAGACTGACTGAACGGGTTAATAAAATTTTGAAACAATGAACGTTAACCAACACAAATACTATATGTTGCAAATATTGAAAGATATTTACAACGATAAAGACTTGAGTAGTCTGTTAGGTTTTAAGGGTGGAACCGCTCTGATGTTTTTCTATAATTTGCCCCGATTTTCCGTTGATTTGGACTTTAATTTGCTTGATAAAGAGAAAGAGCAACTGGTATATGAGCGAGTGCAGACAATTCTGCTTAAGTACGGACGTATCATTGATGCTGAACGTAAATTTTATGGTCCTATCATTGTGCTGGACTATGGTGCTGGTGAACGAAACTTAAAGGTAGAAATCTCAAACAGAGTGTTTCAGAATCAAAACCATTATGAATTGCGTTCATTGTTGGGTATCAATGTTAACGTAATGTCTGTTTCTGATATGTTTGCACACAAGTTATGTGCTTTATTAGACAGAGCAGAAACTACAAACCGCGATGTTTTTGATTGTTGGTTCTTCTTAGAAAATCATACACCTATCAACTCATCAATAGTTGAAGAAAGAATGGGTAAACCGTTGACAGACTATATTCAAGACTGCATAAATAGGCTTGAATCCCTAAATGACAAGCAGATGCACGTAGGTTTAGGCGAATTATTGGATGGAAAGATGAAAAATTTTGTACACACAAAATTGCGTCAAGAGACTATCTCCTTACTACATATCTTCCAAGCGGTACCACTTGTAGTATAAAATTCACCCCTGCCACTCATGGAGGTGGTGGAGTGGGGATTACGTCGCTTCGCTCCGTGATCCCCAAATGCTGCCGCAGGCATCCTAACAACACAAAAGAGTAACATTTTGTAATTTATAATTCTTTCAACAACTCAAACTCTTTTTTGTAAGGTTTCAAGTCCATAAACATAAGCCTGGTGGAATCTCCGCTGTCTTTATGAGAAAAGAATTCAAAACCACATTTTTGATAAAACCCAGTAGCGTTGGCATATGCATCTACTGTTATAAACCGACAACCGGTTTTGTTGTTAACAATAAACATTGTGATTATTGTATCTATAAGTTGCTTGCCAATATGAAGACCGGCAAACTTCTCATTTACTGCTAATCTACCTATCTTTACAGCTGGATAATTTTTTCTTCTTTTCTTGTTTGCAACAAGTCTGTTAAGCCTATTCCAAATAGAGTGCTCAGTTGGATTGTAAGAAAGTTTGTCATTTAATAAACTAAAATACGCAACAGTCTCTTTTAAATCAGGGGTTTCAAATAGGTAAGTAACAGCCATTAAATCTCTTTGATAATTCTTAGCGTCTTCCAAAAGAAAATTGGTCAAATCTTTGTCACTACAGCAAAAAGACCTGACATAATAATCCTTAACAAGTTTGGAAAACACATAATTGTGTAACTCCATAACTCTAATTACATTGGAAATGTTGCAATTGATTTGAAGTAGTTGTAGGATTTCAGCATCTCCTTGATGCGTTCCTTGCTTACTGGCTTTGGATGGTTGATGATGTACTCAACCCTACGAGCATCAGCGCCGTACAATGTAGGTGTTTCTTTAATAGGTCTTGCCATAATGGTAAAATTTAAAAGTTTATAAATTGTATAGGTGCTGACTATGACACTGCAAAGATACGAAAGACAAGAGCAAAAACAAAAAAAATAAAGAATTTTATGTTTTATGTTTATACTTCAGCCTTGTGATAGTAAACTATCCCCCGAATAGTGGAGGGGGATTACGTCGCTTCGCTCCGTGATCCCCACTTCTGTGCCAGAGGCAACGTTAGAACCAGCAGATACATTTTCAACACGTAAAAGATGACGGGAATGAGTCCAATTAAGATTTGGCAACAAATCTCAAATTGAAGACTAAAAGTTGGGAAGCAACTTTTTGGTATCATTATGGTGTTGATGTGATATAATTTTATTATCTTTGTAGCAAAATTAATAATCAAAGAAAAACATGTCACAAACAGCATTTACAGTAAGATTGGATAGTGATATCAAGAAAAAATTTGATTCACTATGTAATGACTTTGGAATGAGTTCCGCTACAGCATTTAATATCTTTGCCCGTACTGTAGTAAAAAAACGTAAAATTCCATTTGAGATAGAATCAGACAATAGTGGATGGAATGCATTTAGAGAAATCAGACGTAAGGCAATGGCTGGTGAACTGCCCGATTTGACATTAGATGAAATCAATGAGGAAATAAAACTTTACAGGGAGGGGAAATAATGGTTTATTATGCAGTTATTGATACTAATGTGTTAGTGTCTGCCTTTATATCAAAACATCAAGACTCTCCTGTTGTCAAAATTTTTGATTTAATAGAACAAGGAATTATAACACCTGTATATAATACAGAAATTCTGAATGAGTATATAGATGTTCTATGCAGACCAAAATTTCAAATTCCAATTACAATTGTTTAGAAAGTAGTAAGCACGATTGCCGATTGTGGATTGAATTCTGAACGGGTAAAAACTCAAGAACCTTTTACCGATAAAAAAGACATTGTGTTCTATGAAGTGGCAATCTCAAAGGATGGCACATATTTAGTTACCGGGAACAAAAAACATTTCCCTTCAAAACCAATCATTGTTTCCCCTTCTGAAATGGTGCAGATTATTGAAGGAAATCCATGCAAACTATGAAGGAGGGGGATTACTCGCATCTAAAGATGCTCGTGAACCCCTCCCTTCCAGCGGGGTTCCTTACAAGCGATTGATTAGCAGGAGGCGAATGCCTCCTATTTTTTATTGTGTATATGCTTTTGTGAGTAAACTCCCAACGCATACTCACAATAAAAAAGGAGAACACTTTCGTGTTCTCCTGCTAATCAATCGCTTGCGGAAGGAGGGGGATTCGAACCCCCGGTACGGTAACCCGTACGTCAGTTTAGCAAACTGGTGGTTTCAGCCACTCACCCATCCTTCCTTTTTTGTGGGGTTTGTGTTGAATTTTGCAAAAGTTTTTTTAATTTTGCGACTGCAAATTTAGTCAATAGATTTGAGATTTGAAAATTTATTATTGAAAAATTTGAAAAATAAAAGCACTAAGTCCAAATCTGGCAAGAATTCGGCAAATCCTACGTGGAAGCATATCTTGATTATTTTTGCCGCTGTGGCAGTTGTTGCCATCGGGGTGGTGCTGGCGTATGATATTCTGTGGCGTGCAAATATTAACTGTGAGGGTGGCAGATACAGAAACTTTTATGTGCTTAATGGTGCCACTTGGGAGAGTGTTAAGGACTCTCTATTGGCTAAGAATTTGATACGAAATAAGGGTGAGTTTGACCACGCCATAATGCTGTTTGCAAAAGGGAAGGAGCCGCAGTGCGGATTTTATTCACTTGAGCCGGGCATTTCAAACCGCTCTTTCATTAACAGAGTGGCATACGGACTTTCAAACAAAGTGCCTATGGAGGTCAAGATGACACGTTACACCCGATGGGTGGCAAGGAATCTGGCACGGCAGTTGGAGGTGGATTCGGCATCGCTGTACAATGCGTTTACCGCTGATACCACTCTGCGTAAGTTCGGGCTTACAGAGGCGTCATCGCTGGCTATGTTTGTAAGGTTCAAGCGTGATGTGTGCTGGTGCTCTTCGGCAGAGGATGTTGTGAGAGTGGTGACAGATGAGTATAATAAGTTCTGGAACGCTGAGCGTCTTGCAAAGTGTAATGAAATTGGAAAGACCCCCATTCAGGTTGCAATTCTTGCGTCAATAGTGGAGGAGGAGACAAATGACTACGATGACCGCCGTATGGTGGCAGGTGTGTATATGAACCGCATCAGAAAGGGAATGCCACTACAGTCTTGTCCTACAGTGCGTTATGCGTGGGGAGATTTCTCTATTAAAAGGGTGCTGAAGACTCATTTGGAGATAGATTCACCGTATAACACATATAGGTATCAAGGCTTGCCACCAGGACCTATTCGTATTCCATCAGAGCAGAGTATAGAGGCCGTGCTTAACTATGAGCATCATAATTATTATTATATGTGTGCCAAATCAGACTTTTCAGGTGTCCACGATTACGCCACCACATATAAGGAACATTCAAATAACGCACGCAGGTATCAACGCCAACTAAATAAAAGAGGTATAAGAAAATGATAAAGGTGCAATGGAATCACCTTATAAACAGCAACTCCCTGTATTTTGGCAGACTCCACATACTGTCATCAACCACTAACTCCAAAGCGTCAATTGCATTACGTATAGAACTAAGATAGGGTAGAACCGTATTGTGGTATGCCATAGCCTTGGTTCTGCCGTCAGTTAGTCCGTTGGCAATCTTGCGAGCCTCAGTCATTGCATCACTCTCACGCTTAATGAGTTGTATGTGTGCGGCAATGTTCTTAATCAAATCCAAATCCTGCTCTGATAGTTTTGCCGCCTCATCGGCTGAGAATACCAATTTCATACGTGCCACCTTTTCAAGCAACAGTGATTGATACTGCGATGCCACAGGAATTATATGGTTCATAGCCATATCACACAGAACACGTGACTCTATTTGTATTTTCTTGGAATAAACCTCCCATTTAACCTCATTACGTGCCTGTACCTCTTTTTTTGTGAATATGTGCATATCCTCAAAAATTTTAAGGCTTTGCTCCGATGTATAAGCGTCAATAACCTCAGGAGTGCTTCCGTTACAGTCAAGTCCACGCTTGCGTGCCTCCTCTTTCCACGCATCGCCGTAACCATTACCGTCAAAACGGATTGGCTTTGACTCTTTAATATATTGCTTTACAATCTCCAGTATGGCATCTTCCTTACGTTTGCCTTGAGAAATGAGATAATCTACAGATGCCTTAAATTCAGTAAGTTGTGCGGCAACTACAGAGTTAAGGGCTATTATGGCACTTGCACAGTTGGCAGAAGAGCCAACGGCACGGAACTCAAAACGGTTACCTGTAAAGGCAAACGGCGATGTGCGGTTGCGGTCAGTATTATCAAGCAGAACCTCAGGCACATTTGCAATACCAAGGCATATATGACGCTTGTCTTTAAGCGTAATTTCATCGCTTGTGGTGTCATCTACCAAATTATCAAGGATTTGGGAAATCTGACTGCCGAGAAAGACGGAAATAATGGCAGGTGGTGCCTCGTGAGCCCCCAAACGGTGCTCATTCTGTGCCGTCATAACAGATGCTTTAAGCAGGGCGTTGTTCTTATAGACAGCCATCAGCACATTTACAAGGAATGTTATAAATTGTAGATTCTCCTTTTCATTTTTACCTGGTGTAAACAACCCGATGCCGGTATCGGTGCCAAGAGACCAGTTGTTATGCTTGCCTGAACCATTGACACCTGCAAAAGGCTTCTCATGAAGCAGAACACGGAAATGATGCTTTGAGGCAATCTTCTTCATAAGCGTCATAATAAGTTGGTTCTGGTCATTGGCAAGATTAGCCTCACCAAATATCGGGGCAAATTCAAACTGATTGGGAGCCACCTCATTATGGCGTGTCTTTAGCGGAATGCCGAATTTATAACCCTCAGTCTCCACATCTTTCATAAAGGCGGTAACACGTGCGGGAATGGCTCCAAAATAGTGGTCTTCAAGTTGTTGGTTTTTTGCACTCTCGTGTCCCATAAGGGTGCGGTCAGTAAGCATAAGGTCAGGACGGGCGGCGTAAAGACTTTCATCCACTAAGAAATACTCCTGTTCCCATCCAAGATATGTGTTGACTCTCTTAACCTTTGTGTCAAAATATCCGCAAACATCTGTGGCTGCCTTGTTCACTGCCTGAATGGACTTCAAAAGCGGTGTTTTATAATCAAGTGATTCTCCTGTATAGGAAATGAAAATTGTAGGGATACAAAGTGTGTCATCAACTACAAAAGCAGGGCTTGAAGTATCCCAAGCCGTATATCCACGAGCCTCAAAAGTGTTTCTTATACCACCGTTAGGGAAACTTGAAGCGTCAGATTCCTGCTGTACCAGCATTTTTCCTGAGAACTGCTCAATAACACCCTTGCCACCATACTCAATAAAGGAGTCGTGTTTTTCCGCAGTACCCTCAGTAAGCGGCTGGAACCAGTGAGTGTAGTGCGTGGCACCCATCTCAATAGCCCATTTCATCATACCTGCAGCCACCTCGTCGGCAAGGTTGCGGTCAAGGGTTGTTCCGTTTGTAATACTGTCTTGAATAGCCTGTACTGTACTTTGCTGAAGGTATCCCTTCATCTTCTGAATGTCAAAGACATTCTTTCCAAAGTACTCCGATGTCAGACCATCGTGTCTCTCAGGTTTCACAGCCTTGCGGTTGAAGGCCTCCTTTACAGCGTCAAATCTCAGACTATTCATATATTTTTGTTTAATCGTTTAATCGGTTAATTATGGTGCAAGCCGAACACAGACAAACCTGTTTGTATGTTGAGGCGAAGCCCATAATCACGGCGTAGCCGTAATCGTTGAATCGAAAATTTAGATTGCAAAATTACTATAATTTTTAGTAAATTTGCATTCATATAATTATCTATTATCAATTTATTAGTACTCACATATTATTTTCCACCAAGTGGCGGGGCGGGAGTGCAGAGATGGCTCAAGTTCTGCAAATATCTGCCTGAGAACGGAGTAAAGCCCATTGTCATTACCGTTGATGAGCGGTATGCCTCATATCCGCAGATTGATGAGACTCTGCTGAATGATGTGCCGTCAGAACTCAAAGTTTACAAAACCCGTACCCGTGAGGTGCTCTCACTCTATAAAAAAGTATCTCCTACAGGAGAGTTACCGCATACAGGCTTTGCAAATGAGAAGAAACCCACACTTTTGCAAAAGATTTCACGCTTCATACGCGGTAATTTCTTCTTGCCAGACCCACGACGCGGTTGGAACAGTTATGCATACGCCAAGGCTTGTGAAGTCATAGAGCAGGAGGGTATAGATACAGTGATTACAACCAGCCCTCCTCACTCAACCCAACTAATCGGTCTCAAATTAAAACGCAAATACCCGTCAATAAAGTGGATAGCGGATTTGCGTGACCCTTGGTCAGATATCTATTATGGTAAGGATTTATATCAAACCTCCCTTGCAAAGTGCTACAACGCCCGTCTTGAACGCAAGGTATTGGAAACCGCCGATGAAATAATTACAGTAAGCGGTGAATGCGTTCGTAATTTCCAATCCAAAACCAGCAAATCGCTCCCTATACACCTGATTCCCAATGGTTATGATGAGGATGATTTTGAGATTTTGTCTCAAAATCAGGGTCAGGGGTCAAGGGTCAAGGGTCAAGGGATTCCGAATCACCGCATCACCATAAGTTACGTAGGTTCCCTTGCTCCGCAATATGAGACAGAGACATTTGTAAACGCTCTCAAACTTCTCAGCCCCGATGTTCAGAGCAAAATCCATTTGCAGTTTGTAGGTGGTACAATTCCTGCAAAATTGCAGGAATCACTGTCAACTGTCAACTGTCAACTGTCCACTGTCCACTACGTTCCGCATGCGGAGGCAGTAGAGTATATGTGCAACTCTGATATGTTGCTTCTTTTGCTTCCAAATCAAATAGAAAACAAGGGGATTGTTACAGGAAAACTGTTTGAATATATGGCATCGGGGAAACCTGTGCTTGCAGTTTGTTTCAAAGATGGTGACGCTGCGAATATATTAAATAAATACGAGCAAGAAGGTGTATTCGCATTTGGTGAGTCTCAAAATATAGCGGAATATCTCACCAGGGCGGTGGAGAGCCATGTAGCCGACCCACAGAGGCTTGCAACCCAAACAAACCGCAAGGCAGCTGAAGCCTACAGTCGACGCACACTATGCGGAAAAGTGGCTGAAATAATAAAAAAATGACCCCAAAAGTAAGCGTAATAGTACCAATTTATAATGCAGGCGTGCGTCTGCGTCCTTGTCTTGATTCGCTCATTAATCAAACTCTCAATGATATTGAGATAATTCTTGTACTTGATTGTCCAACCGATGGCAGTGACCACATAGCGGAGGAGTATGCAGCCAAAGACCCACGCATAAAACTAATCCGTAATAAGGAGAATCTGAATATAGGCTTCTCACGCAATGAGGGCTTGAGAGCCGCCACAGGAGAGTACGTTGGTTTCTCAGACCACGATGACTACTGTCTGCCGCAGATGTTTGAGACACTTTACAATAAAGCGTCAGAAACAGGCGCCGATATTGTTATAAGTGACATCGGGGAGGATATAAACGGTATTAAACATACCACAGGTTTCCCCGAGGCGTCAAATGATTTCAGAGAGCAGTACCTCAAAGCACTTGTCAGTGGTGCTTTTTCTGTAAGAGGTACAAGGAGTTTCAATAACTGCAACTCTGTATGGAACCAAATATTCAAACGTAAGTTACTGACTGATAATAATATATGGTTTGAAGATAACCGCTTGTTAAGTTATGAGGATTCCCTGTTCAGCGTATCAGTGTTCTCAAAAGCCACAAGAGTGGAGTATATTCCAGAGGCATTTTATTACCATATACAAACAGGAAAAAATGAATTCTCATCCTATGATTATAAATCATTTGCAAAGGTGAGATGCTATCTTAACGCCCTTAATACTATACTGCAAACAAACAACTTGGAATACAATGCAGAGTTTGCCGACAACGCCTTCCGCAAGCTCTATTCATCACTGCTTAATGAACGTAAATTCAAAGGTGTTTGTGCAATGCTCAAATTGCTCAAAGAGATAAAGAGAGACAGAGTACTTGTTGATTGGATTTCAACGGTTTCTGTTGACGCACACTATATGACACTTGCTAAGCGTCTTGTTCTCAGGTATTTGCTAAATTAAACTGATTTATAAAGTTCTATCAGTTCTCTTGCCACCCACGATGGCTCAAATTTAGAGGCACTACGCCTGATTTTATCTTCATTGAATTTTAGAGAACCGTCTGCAATGTCGCAAATAGCCTTTGCCGCACTATTCACATCACCAACGTCAACCAGAATTCCGTTTTCAGCAGTTACAAATCCGTCCGGACCACCGCAACGTGTTGCAAGAACGGGGATTCCCGCTGTTAGAGCCTCTGCGTAGGCAACGCCAAAGGTCTCAGACTCAGATAGTAGTGCAAAGAGGTCTGCTGTTGACATTAGTCGCTGAATCTCATCAGAAGAGGCTTTGCCATAGAGTTTTACTTTTGTCTCAACGCCAAGTTCACAAATAAGTCTTTTTAACTCGCCTGACATAGGTCCGTCACCAACAATAGTAAGTGTTAACCCAGCCTTAGAAGAGTATGCAACAGCAGCGGCAAACGCTCGTATTAAGTCATCAAAACGCTTCCCGGTAATAAGCCGTCCTACACTAATAATATTAAAGCCATAGTGGTTAACATACCTAACACAAGCAAAAGCATTGCTCACTATGTTCCCGATAACAATAGATTTAACCCCAAAGTTCTCCTTCAAACGCACGGCAAGGCACTCAGAAACAGTAATAACAGCTGCAGCGTTACGGTATGCGGCACGTGCAATATTCATGTCAAGAGCACTTATTGCAACTAATGGTTTGTTAAGTTTGCTACTATGTTCAGTTGCAACCATCTTTACGCCGCAATGTGACGGAATAAGGCTGCAAATTGCACTTATAGAGTAGAAGTGAGTGTGAATAATATCTTGGTGACCTTGCTCCTTCTCAATTATTTTGAATAACCTCAATGCAAGACGTTGAAGTAACCAGAGCCCATGTCTGTAGACACCTGTAGGCAGGCTGAAATGGTAAATGTTTATGCCATCGTGGTAGGAACGCTTAAGAAGAAGATGCCTGTGAGCGTTCAAAGGTCTGAAATCAAGGGCAAGGTAGCAAACCTCAATCCCAGCATTGGCAAGAGCCTTAGCCTGCGTGTACTCAAAAATTCCGTGAATGGGATATTCCGGAGTAGGGATACCGCCTGCAACTACAGTCACTCTCATTTTTGCTCCTCCTCATCTATTCGTCCCAAAATAAGGTTCTTGGTCTCGTGAAGGAACTGATGGTTGAACACAAGTTGGTATAGAGAATAGACTGCAAGTGCTGCAACCGCCTGCATACAGAATATCAGATATAGATTCTCAAACGGTATGGCAACAGCGTAAACTGCAACGCCAACAAGTACTCCACATAGCAGTGCGTGCAGAATATCAAGCATTTGATGGCGGTAATAGAGAGTAAGCTCCCTCTTAATAATAATGGCTGAGAGGGCGTATGCAAGCCAGCAAGAACCAATATAGAATAACAGCATAACCTTTATATCCCAATCAAGCCAGAAACAGATAACAATAGAAGCAATAATAATAAGCCTTTTGACCAACTCTATAAGGAATGTGGCACGTGAACGTCCGCGTGCGTTAAGTGCGTGAACCTTAAGTTGATAGAGAGGTGCAAATAGGTTTGCCGCACACATAAGTTGAAAATACGGCACAGCGTCAAGCCACTTCTCACCAAAAAGCAGGAAGAATAACGGCTTGGCGGCTACAATCAGAAACAGAGTAAGAGGCAGTGTTATTACACTCACATTTTTTGAGAATGTACGCAGAATGTTTGCCACACGCTCTGTCTGTTCGTGAATTTGAGCCATCAGGTTATATACAGTGCTGAGAATGGCAAGAAAAGTGAAGTTTATAGTCTCACTCATCTTGTTTCCCTGAGTGTAGTAACCAACCTGCTTTACAGTATAGAATTTACCAAGAAGAATAGTGTAGATGTTATTGAACAGAACGGTAAGCAGTGATGTGCCAAGCATATTTACACTGAACCCGGCGTAACCCTTCAGAATCTGAAAAGAGAAGAGCATGGCGGGTTTCCAAGTGGAGTAGAAGTGAAACAGAATCATACGGAAAAAGTGGTATGAAGTCTGTTGAACCACCAACGCCCATACGCCTAAGCCATAGAACGCAAGCAGAATGCCTGAAATGCCGCTAAGTATGGTTGAAGTGAGGTTAATTTTTGTAAGTGTCTTATAATCAAGGGCTCTGCCTAAAAGATTATAGGGTACAAGATAGAGAGCGTTGAACAGTATGGCAAGAAAGGTGACCCTTGCAATCCACACCAAATCGGGCTGATTGAAGAATGTGGCAATTGCCGGTGAACAGAACCACAACACAATATACAGAATGACAGATATGCCGCAGTTACTGTAAAAGACAGTGTTCTTGTGAGTTTCAGAAATATCAGTGGTGCGTACCAAGGCGTAGCCAAGCCCGCTCTCCACCATAACGTAAGCAATTTGTGCGAATATGATAATCATACCCATAAGGCCGTAGTCCTGTGGGTCAAGAAGACGGGCAAGAATAACCCCGATGACAAACTGAATGCCCTGTTGAGCCACACGGTCAACTGTAGCCCACTTCAAGGCACCAAGCATTGTCTTTTTTAGATTATCACTCATATTAAAGGAGAAAGGAGAAATAAGAAATAAGAAAGGTCCCCTCCTAACCTCCCCTCCAGGGGAGGTACGCTTTCAGCTCTCTCTACTCCAAAATTTCAATTTTCAACTTTCAATTATATTACTATGTTTACGATTCTTCCCGGAACAACTATTACTTTCTTTGGAGCACCGCTGTTAAGGAATTTTGATGTCTGTTCATTGGCTAGAACCTCCTTCTCAATATCCTCACGTGAAGCACCTGCTGGCAGGTCAAGCATAAAACGTGTCTTGCCGTTGAATGAGATTGGGTACTTGACTGTGTTCTCAACAAGGTAAGCCTCATTGCAAACAGGGTAGGTGGCGTCACAAACTGTGGTATTATGACCAAGCAGGTGGTACATCTCCTCGGCAATATGCGGGGCAAACGGAGTAATAAGAATTGCAAGTGGCTCAATTACAGCACGTTTATTGCATTTTAAACGGCTCAGTTCATTTATACAAATCATAAATGCTGAGACTGATGTGTTGTAAGAGAAGTGCTCAATATCATAGGTAACCTTTTTAATGGTCTGATGCAGAATCTTGAGTTCCTCAGCCGTAGGTTCGGCATCACTTATGCAGAGTTCATCACCATTGAACATCAATCCCCAGAACTTCTTAAGGAAGCGGTGTACGCCGTCAATGCCGTTTGTATCCCAAGGTTTTGACTGCTCAAGAGGACCAAGGAACATCTCATACAAACGCAGAGTGTCAGCACCATACTTCTCAACTATGTCATCGGGGTTAACAACATTGAACATTGACTTACTCATTTTCTCAACAGCCCAACCACATACATATTTGCCGTCTTCAAGAATGAACTCAGCGTTTGCAAAATCGGGCATCCACGCCTTAAATGCCTCAGTATCAAGAATATCATTTGAAACAATGTTAACATTTACGTGTATTTCCTGTGTCTTGTACTGCTCCTTGAGTCCAAAAGAGACAAATTTATTAGTGCCTATGACACGGTAAACAAAGTTACTGCGTCCCTGAATCATACCCTGATTTATAAGCTTTTTGAAAGGCTCCTCCTCACACACAATGCCCAAATCAAAGAGGAACTTGTTCCAGAAACGGCTGTAAATCAAGTGACCTGTGGCGTGTTCCGTTCCCCCGATGTAGAGGTCAACGTTACGCCAATACTCATCTGCCTCTTTGCTCACAAGAGCCTCAGAGTTATGCGGGTCCATATAACGCAGGTAGTATGCTGAAGAGCCTGCAAAGCCAGGCATAGTGCAAAGTTCAAGAGGGAAACCTTCATCATTAACCCAATTCTTGGCACGTCCGAGAGGTGGCTCACCTGTCTCAGTAGGCTTGTATTCATCAATTTCAGGAAGCATTACAGGCAGTTTGCTCTCATCAAGAGGGAATGGCTCGCCGTCTTTGTAGTAGATAGGGAACGGTTCTCCCCAATATCTCTGACGTGAGAAAATAGCGTCTCTTAATCTGTAATTCACCTTTACTTTTCCAATCCCTTTTTCTGTAATATATTTTTTTGCCGCCGCAATGGCCTCTTTAACCTGAAGACCGTTCAAGAAACCTGAGTTGCACATAACGCCCTCTTTGGCATCGTAGCTCTCATTTGTAACATCACAGCCCTCAATAAGCGGAATTATAGGCAGGTTGAAGTGTTTTGCAAAGGCGTAGTCACGGCTATCGTGGGCGGGAACCGCCATGATGGCACCTGTACCATAACCGGCAAGCACATAGTCTGAAATATAGACCGGAATCTTATCACCTGTAAACGGATTTACTGCGTATGAGCCTGAGAATACGCCGCTAACCTTACGGTCAGCAATTCTCTCACGCTCCGTACGGCGTTTTACAGCATCAAGATATGCGTCAACTTCTGCCTTTTGCTTATCTGTTGTAACCTTTTCAACATACTCACTTTCAGGGGCAAGTACCATAAATGTTACTCCAAATGTGGTGTCGGCACGGGTGGTGAATACGGTAAAGTACTCATCTGTGCCGTCTATGCGGAACTTCATCTCGGCACCCTCACTTCTGCCAATCCAGTTACGCTGTGTCTCTTTAAGAGAGTCTGTCCAATCAATGGTTTCAAGTCCGTCAAGCAGGCGTTGTGCGTAGGCACTTACACGCAAGCACCATTGGCTCATAACTTTCTGTTCCACAGGGTATCCGCCACGTACAGAAAGCCCCTCTGAAACCTCATCGTTGGCAAGTACGGTTCCTAATTTAGGGCACCAGTTAACCATTGTGTCTGCCTTGTAGGCTATACGGTACTGCATAAGAACGGCACGCCTCTCTTTATCGGTCATTGCGTTCCACTCTGCGGCTGTGAATGAGCCTTCATATCCGGTTGCGGCATTAACATTGGCATTACCTTCCGCAGCAAACTTCTTCTCAAGCTCTGTTATAGGCAACGCCTTGTTGGCGTCTTTGTCATAATAGTGCTTGAACATCTGCAGGAAAGCCCACTGTGTCCACTTGTAGTAGTCTGGAGTACAAGTTCTTACCTCTCGGTCCCAATCATAGCAGAATCCAATCTTGTCCATCTGGCTGCGGTATCTGGCTATATTGTCAAAAGTTGTCTTCTCAGGGTGCTGACCAGTCTGTATGGCATATTGCTCAGCCGGCAGTCCGTAGGCATCGTAGCCCATAGGGTGAAGCACGTTAAAGCCTTTTAGTCTTTTAAAACGGCTGTATATATCAGAAGCAATATAGCCCAACGGGTGTCCTACGTGAAGTCCCGCACCAGACGGGTAGGGGAACATATCAAGCACATAGAACTTTGGCTTGCTCTCATCAATATCAACTTTGTACACGGCATTCTTTTTCCAATACTCCTGCCATTTCTGCTCAATCTCTCTGAAATTGTAGTCCATAACCAACCTAATTTAAATAGGTTGCAAATTTAGTTTTTTTTACTGGATTGTGCAACAGGAATATGAATTCAAAAAAAAATCAATAACTTTGCAGAAAAATAATTTTTTATGCCAGAGATATCTAGTTTTGAAGGAATTGTAGTTTATATGTTGTTTAACGATATTTCGCAACACAACAAGCCACACATACATGTATATTATGGGGAATATAAGGCATCTATTGGAATAGATGGTGAATTGTTATCAGGTTCACTACCTCATAGACAGTTAAAAATTGTGATTGGATGGATAGCTCTACATGAAGAAGAGTTGTACAAAGCATGGAACAATGCTGTTTCTGGAAAACAATTTAATAAAATTAAACCTCTATAGTAACTATGTATATTATAAATGATATATGTTATGCTGGAGAACCAAAAGAAGGTATTGAGATTACAGATATAAAAATGTGTAAAGATCATACCATGCTAGTAACTTTTTCTACTGGTGAAACTCGTTTATTTGATTCATCTACATTAATAGGTCCTGTATTTGAACCATTAAAAAATATAGATATTCTTAAAGACATTAAGATTGAACACGGGATTCCTACATGGCTTGATGGAACCATTGATGTCGCCCCGGAATATATTTATGAGCACAGTTATAAATATGAGCATATAAACAGTGTTGCAGAAGATGCCGCTGACTATAGTATCAATCCTTCTTCAAAGATTTGCTGATATTCAGAATTCTTGCAAGCAACGCACCTGATATGTTGTGCCATACGCTGAAAATAGCACCAGGCACCGTGGCAAGGGGCATCGTGGCAAAGTGAATGGCAGCCATAGAGCAAGCGAGACCGCTGTTCTGCATACCTATCTCCACGCTCATTGCAATACATTGAAGTCTGCCAAGCCTGAACAACTTGCCTGTGACATAGCCTAACGCATATCCTAATGTGTTGTGTAGTAATACCACCGCTATAATTATCAACCCCGATGTGGCAAGCGCCGATGCGTTTGCTGATACAACCGCTATCACTATGGCGGTTATAGCAAGGGTTGATATGGCAGGTAAATAGTCCTTTATTTTAAGTGTTGTATCGGGGAAAAATCTTTGGAAAACCATACCAAGAGCAATAGGCAGCAGAATAATCTGTGCTATAGAGAGGAACATTCCCCAAAAATCTATCTCAATCAAGGTTCCGGCAAAGAGCCAGACAAGCATTGGTGTAAGTAGTGGAGCCAGCAAGGTATTCACAGTAGTCATTCCCACAGATAGGATTAAATCACCGCCTGCAAGATAGGTTATTACATTAGAAGATGTCCCGCCAGGACAGCAACCCACAAGAATAACGCCTATTGCCAGTTCCGGTGGCAGAGAGAAAACCTTTACAAGAACCCAGGCAAGCAGTGGCATAATAAGGAATTGAGCCACAGTACCTATTATTATGTTTCGGCAAGGAACCTTTATGTTGAATTTGCCAAATGCCTTGACATCTTGCAAACCGAATGTGGTTTTTAGGTCAGACAAATTGATTGTCAAACCCATACCAAACATTATTATACCCAGCAATGGAGTTATGAATGAGGTTTCAATAAAACTCAATGCTTTTGGGAAAAAGAATGCCGATGCCGCAGCCACCAGCACTATCAGTGACATATAGTCAGTTATAAACTTACAAACTTTTCTCATACGGGGTGCAAAGTTACACAAAATTCAGCATCAACGGTTTTTTAGTGTTTTCCAAAAAATAATTTCCATTTTATGGAAAAATATGTATCCCATAGCCATTTGGTTAGAAAAAACCAGATGATTTATGACTACCGTTGATTGATTTGGTAGTCAGCGGCATCTTCTGCAACACACAATTTGCGTTCAACTGTTTTCCCAATATCATACAGGAATTCGGGGGCAAGATCCGCACCATTAACCCATTCAATAGTTATACGAGTTAACGCAAATTGAATAAAAAGTTTCTTGTCACGCAATGGCTCAAACACCTCACCTGTAAGGTGTTTTTCTAAATCAACCAATTTGCTAATACCGTCATTAAATGTTAACAGTAATTGGTAATCTTTTATATATTCTACATCTATTACCCGTAACATATCGCCAAAACAAACTTACAATAATTCCATAAAATCTGCTTATCTCTGGCATAATGAATTATTTTTTAGCAAAGTTATTGATTTATAAAATAAATTCCATTTTTTTCTGGGAAAAAATACAATTAACTAATTTATTATAGCACCTCCGCCACAACAAAGTTAGAGCCGCCTACATAGATGAGGTCTGAGGCGGAGGAATCTGCTTTTGCTGATTCAAACGCCTCTTTTACAGATGGATAGCAGTTTCCTTTTAATCCGTACCCCGATGCCAACGCTTGTAACTCAGATGCAGGTAGTGAGCGTTGAGTTGCTGCGTTGCAAAAGTAATATAAAGCATCTTTAGGCAGTAGGGCAAGAACGGCAGATATATCCTTGTCCTTAACCATGCCAAACACAATCCTCAGTTTTGTGAATTTAGGAGATTCACCCTTCATCATTTTCTGCAGATGCTCAGCAATGTAGCGTATCCCACCCTCATTATGGGCGGTATCAGCAATTATAAGTGGCTCAGTACCAATTGTTTGCCAACGCCCCATAAGACCTGTATTCTCAATCACATTAGACAGACCTTTTGTAATAGCCACATCGGGAATATTGAGGTCAAGTTTAAGCACCTCAAGAGCGGCAAGAATTGTTTTAAGATTCTTCTCCTGGCACAGCCCTTTAAGTTCAAAATCAACATCGGGGAACTCCATATCCTCAGCCCAGACAATAGGGGAGCCTTTGCTCTCATAAATAGGTCTGAGATTTGCAGAAGCCTCTCCAACCACAGCGGGAACACCAGGCTTGATGATTCCAGCCTTTTCACCCGCAATAGCCTCAAGTGTGTTGCCCAACTGTTTTATATGGTCAAAACTTACATTAGTTATAATGCTCACAAGCGGAGTTATAATGTTAGTGCTGTCAAGCCGTCCGCCAAGCCCCGTCTCAATTACCGCCACATCAACCCCCATATCCTTAAAATATTTGAACGCCATAATGGTGGTAATCTCAAAAAAAGATGGTTTCAATGACTCAATCAAATCTTTTGCACCCTCTACAAAATCAACCACATACTGATGGTCAATCGGCTTGCCGTTTACCCGTATTCTCTCTGAAAAATCCTTTAAGTGCGGTGATGTATATAGCCCTGTCTTATACCCCGATTCCTGTAATACAGATGCAATGCTATGAGTGGTGGAACCCTTGCCATTAGTGCCTGCAATGTGTATTGTTTTATATGTTTTATAAGGCTCTCCGTAAGCCTTTGCCAAAGCAACAGTTGTATCCAAACCCTCCTTATACGCCGCCGCACCCACCTGTGAGAACATCGGGGTTTTTACAAACAGATAATCTAGTGTTTCTTGATAATTCATTGATTTAATCGGTTAATCGTGGAATCGGTTAATCGTGGAATCGGTTAATCGTGGAATCGGTTAATCGTTTAATTGTTTAATCGTTTAATCGACTTTTCAGTTCACCGATTCACCAGTTCACCGATTCACCAATTATTCAAACTTTATCGCCTTTGCTGGAACTATGTGAGAGATTACTATGCTTGGAAGCAGGAGCATAAGCATCGCCGTTATTGCAGAAAGCAGGTTCAGACCAATAATGTGCCACCAATTCAGAATAATAGGTACATAGTCAACAAAATATATTGATGCGTCAAGTTTCAGAATATGGAAGTGCATTTGCAGCAGGCAGAGCCCAACACCCACAATGTTGCCCCAGAACAGCCCCTTTAGAATAAGGAAAGAACTCTGAATAAGAAAAATCTTGCGTATGCTCCAGTTCCGGGAGCCAAGAGCCTTCAGAATGCCAATGAACTGCGTCTTGTCCAGAATAAGAATCAGTAACCCTGATACCATATTGAACCCAGACACAAGTAACATAAGAATAATTATTACGGAAACATTTGTGTCAAGCAAATCAAGCCAGTTGAAAATCTGCGGATAAATCTCACGTATGCTGCGTACATAGTAGAGCGTGCCGTGCGGGTCAAACTTGCCGCTTGTGGCAATAAACACATCAAAAGCGGTGTCAGAGACCTTGTCATAGTCATCAACCAAAATCTCCATACCGCAAAACTCATCATCGTCCCAGCCGTTCAGCGTTTGGCAGTGGCGTATATCCCCTATGACAAACAATTTGTCAAACTCCTCCAAACCAGTGGAGTAGAGCCCTGCTACATTGAACTTGCGCACGCGCACCTTCTCTTCAATGAAATAGGCAAGAATAGGGTCTCCAACTTTAAGACCAAGCCTTGATGCCGTCTGAACAGATATCAGCACATCATTAGATACAGCAGAGTCACCGAATTGAGGGAAAACACCCTCTGTAATGTTATTTTTGAAGAAATCAAGGTCAGCATCGGTTGACCAACCCTTCAGAACCACACCCTCAAAATCAGTATCAGTCTTAAGAATGGCGGGCTTTGTGGCAAAAAATTGGGTGTGACGTACACCCGGAACAGCCTTAATGGAGTCAATTATGCTTTCAGAGAAACTCACAGGCTCCATCTGGTAGGTGCTGTTATTATTGAATGAGGTTATTTGAATGTGGCTCCCAAAGCCTATCACCTTGTTTCTCACCTCCTGCTTGAACCCCGTCACAATGCCTAAGGCAATTATCATTACAGAGAGCCCCAACGCAATACCTATAGTTGCAATAACAACAGCAGGCTTCTCCTGAAGCCCGTTGCTATTCTTAAAATGGATTCTATTTGCTACGTCAAACTCCCACATAAATTTAAAGGAGAAAGGAGAAAGAAGAAAGAAAAAAGGTCCCCTCCTAACCTCCCCTCCAGGGGAGGAAAACTCTCCTCTCGCTACTCCAAAATTTCTTATTTAAGGCTTCGCCTTGAATTTTGTCGTGACTCGGCATAATCCAAGTAAACTTGGCTTCTGCCCTCGCTACTCCAAAATTTCTTATTTCTTATTTCTTATTTATTTCACTTTTCCCGGGTACGCTTCCAGCGCTTTCTCAAGTATTACAAGTGCTTTTTTCAGGTCTTCTGTATCAATGGCGTACGCCACACGAACCTGATTCTTGCCAATGTTATTCATTGTGTAGAAACCACTTGCGGGGGCTAACATAACAGTCTGTCCCTCATACTCAAACTCATCAAGAAGCCATGCGCAGAAACGGTCACTGTCATCAATAGGCAGTTTGGCTACAGTGTAGAAAGCACCCATAGGAACAGGTGAATAGACTCCAGGAATGCGGTTAAGTCCGTCAATAAGCACCTTTCTACGCTCCACAAACTCATTATACATCTCAAGCATATAGTCTGCAGGAGTGTCAACAGAAGCCTCCGCCGCTATCTGACCTATGAGCGGTGGGCTCAGACGAGCCTGACAGAACTTCATAACATTCTCCTTAACAGCCTTGTTCTTTGTGACGAGAGCACCAACACGAATTCCGCACTCGCTGTAACGCTTTGACACAGAGTCAAATAGAATTACATTCTCCTCAATTCCGTTAAGGTGGAACGCAGAAATGTAAGGAGCGCCTGTGTAGCAGAACTCACGGTAAACCTCATCGGAGAAGAGATAGAGGTCATATTTCTTAACCAAATCCCTTATCATATTCATCTCCTTACGAGTGTATAGATAGCCGGTAGGGTTGTTAGGGTTGCATATAAGAATACCCTTTGTGCGCTGCGTAATCTGTTCCTCAAACTTCTCAACCTTAGGCAGTGAGAATCCGTCATCAATACTTGAGACAACAGGGCGTATTACGGCTCCAGTACTTATTGCAAATGCTGTATAGTTGGCGTATGCAGGCTCCGGAACTATAATTTCATCACCTGGGTCAAGACAAGACATAAAGGCGAAATTAACAGCCTCACTACCGCCACTTGTAACAATTATATCTTGTGGCGTAACGTCAATCTTAAACCTCTTGTAATACTCGGCAAGTTTGATTCTGAGAGACTTGATGCCGTCAGAAGGGCTGTATTCCAGCACCTTGCGGTCAATGTTCTTTATTGCGTCAAGCGCTACTTGCGGGGTGGCTAAGTCTGGCTGACCAATGTTCAGATGATAAACCTTCACGCCCCGCTCCTTTGCCTTGTCGGCAAGCGGCACAAGTTTCCTAATAGGTGATTGCGGCATAAGTTTGCCGCGTTCTGATGTCTGTGGCATATATGTTTTTCAAAAACAAATTTGGTACAAATTTACACAAATTAAATACCATATACAAATTATTGCAAACTTATTACACCACGATTTACGAAAATGATTGAAAAGAGCATTTTTGAATGCTAAAATGTTGCATTAAATACATTAATTCCTTATCTTTGAGAGCATAAAATAGTAAAACGGATGAAATCACTTTCAAAAGATGATATCTGCAAACTAAAAGCAGCGGGTATTGACCCTGTTGATGTTGAGAACCAGTTGAAGGTTCTTGCGTCAGGTGTCGAGGTTCCGGAACTTGTAAGAACAGCTACTCTTGATGATGGTATTCAACTCTATACAAAAGCAGAGGAAGATGGCTTTCAAACCATCTGGAAATCATATTTAGAGAAAGGTAAAACTGTTTACCACTTCATACCGGCATCGGGGTCCGCCTCCAGATTCTTCAAAGATTTGTACCTCTTTTTAAAAGCGCCATACGTAACTCCGCAGACAAATTTTGAAAAAAATTTCTTCAAACATCTGCCAAGTTTCGCATTCTATAATGAACTAAACCGTCTCTGCATAAAGAAGGAGGGCAGAGAGGTCTCAGACCTTATGGAAGTTGGTAAATTTAAACTCATAGTTGAATATCTGCTTACTGATAAGGGGCTCAACTATTGTCAGCTGCCGCACGCTCTCTTCAAATTCCATACAGATAAGTCAAAGACATTCACGGCTGTTGCAAAGTATCTGCCTAAAAAGTTTTTCAAATACTACTCATCGTGGGAAGATACCCGCACACCTATACAAGAGAGCCTTATTGAAAGCGCAATGGTGAGTGGGGTAAAAGGGGGTATAGTTAATGTGTGCTATACAATTCAAAAGAGTGACCGTGAAATCATACAAGACTATGTGCGTGAGTTCAAGCAGCCCATTGAAAAGAAATTCGGAGTGCAGTTCTATGTTACGCTTTCAATACAAAGCACTGAAACAGATACGGTTACAGTAGATGATAAGGGAGATGTTAAGAGAGATTCAGATGGAAATATAAAACACAGCCCGTCAGGTCACGGGGCGTTGTTCCAGAACCTTAACCAGATTACTGCCGATGTTATCTTCATAAAGAACATAGATAATGAGGCATCAGACTCACTTAAAAAACTTACATCGGCGTATAAACGCATACTTGGCGGCATTCTTATATTCAACTTCAAGCAGATAAAGAAATTCATGCGTATGCTTGACAAGGATGATGTACCTGATGACAAACTAATTGAGATAATAAACTACGTGGAGAACACCCTCAATGTCAAGCGTCAGAACATTCTGCGTATGTCAAGAGAGGAGCAGATAGAGTTCCTTCGCACCAAACTTAACCGTCCGCTGCGTGTTTGCGGAATGGTGAAGAATGAAGATGAGCAAGGTGGTATGCCTTGTTGGGTAAAGAACCCCGATGGCACCCTCTCACTCCAGATAGTAGAGTATTATGAGGTTAATGAGCACCCTGAACTCTTAAAAATCTTTAACGCCAGCACCCACTTTAATCCGGTTGATATGGCTTGCTGCGTTACAGACTACAAGGGCAAGAAGTTTGACCTTTCAAAATTCGCCAATCCAGATGCTTGGATTTTATGTAAGAAACAGAACCCCGATGGTACAACTTGCACACATCTTGACCGTCCGGGCTTGTGGAACGGCTGTATGGCAAATTGGAATACAATATTTGTTGAAGTTCCCATAAAGACCTTCAACCCAGTAAAAAATATAAATGATTTGCTCCGACAAGAGCACCAAAATTAAATAATAAATAATAAAGAAAAAAGAAAAGTTATAAATCGTGGAATCGGTGAATCGGTGAATCGGAGAACCGAAAGTAAATATATCGATTAACCGATTAACCATTTCACCGATTAACCGAATCACCAGTAACTTTCAACTTTCAACTTTCAACTTTTAACTTTTAACTAAAATATAGTATGACCTCATTGAAACTTATCCAGAATGACCCTTGGCTACAGCCATTCACATCAGCAATTGAAGGACGTTATAACTATGCTCTAAGTAAGGAGGCTGATCTAACCAACAACGGTAAGACAACCCTCTCTGATTTTGCATCGGGGTATTTATATTTCGGAATGCATCACCTGTCAGATTCGTGGGTTATAAGAGAGTGGGCTCCAAATGCCACTGAGATATATGTGAAGGGTGATTTCAATAATTGGCAGATAAGTGAGGATTACAAACTCAAGAAACTTGAGAATGGCGTATTTGAAGGCAAATTTCCAGAGAAGGCGTTCAAGCACGGTCAGTTATATAAATTTGTAGTACGCTGGCCTGGCGGTGAGGGAGAGCGCATACCGGCTTGGTGTCGCAGAGTTGTTCAAGATGACAACACCAAGATTTTCTCAGCACAGGTTTGGTCACCTGAAAAACCATATACATTCAAGTGCAAGAACTTCAAGCCAAACGTAGACCCGCTTGCAATCTATGAGTGTCATATAGGAATGGCTACAGCAAAAGAGAAAGTTGGAACATATATTGAGTTTAAAGATGAGGTTCTGCCACGTATTAAGGCTGATGGATATAACTGCATACAAATTATGGCTATCCAGGAGCATCCGTATTACGGCTCATTCGGATACCATGTATCAAGTTTCTTCGGCGCTTCATCACGTTTCGGCACACCTGAGGAGTTAAAAGAGTTGATAGACACAGCACACTCAATGGGTATTGCTGTAATTATGGATATGGTTCATTCACACGCAGTTAAGAATGAGGTTGAGGGACTTGGACGCTTTGACGGCACACCTTACCAGTACTTCCACGATGGCGGACGCCGTGAACACCCGGCTTGGGATTCACTCTGCTTCAACTATGGAAAGAATGAGGTGCTTCACTTCCTTCTCTCAAACTGCAAGTTCTGGCTTGATGAATATCAGTTTGACGGATTCCGTTTTGACGGCGTAACATCAATGCTTTACTTGAGCCACGGTCTTGGAGAGGCGTTCAGCGGTTATTCAGACTACTATAACATAAACCAAGACGGAGACGCCATCTGCTATCTTACACTTGCAAACAAACTAATTCACCAAGTTAATCCAAACGCAATAACCATTGCTGAGGAGATGAGCGGAATGCCCGGACTTGCCTCTAAATTTGAGGACGGAGGCATAGGCTTTGACTACCGTATGGCTATGGGTATTCCAGATTTGTGGATTAAATATATTAAGGAGTACACAGATGAGAACTGGAAACCGGGTCACCTCTTCTGGGAGCTTACAAACCGTCGCCAGGATGAGAAGACAATCAGTTACGCAGAGTCCCACGACCAAGCCCTCGTGGGAGATAAGACAATAATCTTCCGCCTTGTTGACGCTGATATGTATTGGCACTTTGAAAAGGGACACACAACATACCTTGCAGACCGTGGCGTGGCGCTTCATAAGATGATACGTCTGCTCACCGCATCAACAATAAACGGTGGTTACCTTAACTTTATGGGTAATGAGTTCGGTCACCCTGAATGGATTGATTTCCCACGTGAAGGGAACGGCTGGTCATACAAATACGCACGCCGTCAGTGGGACCTTGTAGATAATCCAAACTATATGTACAAGCCTTTGGGAGACTTTGACAAGGATATGATTCACCTGATTACAGGTCGTAAGAAATATCAGGAACTTCCGTTCTACAAATATTGGGATAACTCAGGTGACCAGGTAATTGCCTACGGACGTGATGACCTTCTCTTCATCTTCAACTTCCACCCATTCAACTCATACACAGATTACGGTATGCTTGTAACACCAGGTGAATATGAGATGATTCTTGACACTGATGACCCAAAATATGGTGGTTTCGGCTTGAATGACAAGACCGTTCACCACTTCACAATGCCGGCAGAGGGATACCTTGACAAGGAGTGGATTAAACTCTACATTCCTTCACGCTCAGCGTTTGTGCTTAAAAGGGTCAAGGGCCAAGGATAAAGGGACAAGGGACAATGCAGAAGAAATTAGCAATACTAATAGATCCGGAGAAGGTTAGTTCAAAGACTAACCTTCTTGTTAATTATATGTCTGCAACGCCACCAGATTATGTGGTGGTTGGTGGCAGCACAGGTGCGGCAATGGAATCTTTAATTAATGATTTGAAAGCCAAAGTCAATGCCCCTGTAGTAATTTTTCCTGGAAATGTCTCTCAAATATCTCAGAAAGCAGATGCACTAATGTTCATCTCCCTGCTATCAGGCAGAAATCCTGAATACCTTATAGGCTCACACGTAAAGGCAGCGGCAAAACTAAAAGGTACAAGCCTTAAAGTTGTACCTGTAGGCTATATTTTAGTAGACGGGGGCAAGGAGAGTGCTGTACAACGGGTAAGCGGCACAGAACCAATAGAACCATCAGATATTGAGACCATAAAAAATACCGCATACGCAGGACAGTTGCTTGGTATGCAGTATATCTATTTAGAGGCGGGTAGTGGAGCGCTTAACCGTATCCCCGATGCTGTAATTTCAGCCGTCAAATCTTCTATTTCAATACCCCTTATAGTAGGCGGCGGCATAAAAACCGCCCAAGAACTACAATCAGCTTATTCCGCAGGAGCCGACATCGTGGTAATTGGAAACGCTCTGGAAAACAATCCAGAGCTATATTCAACCTACATTCCCGTGTAATTATACGGGGTAATAGCCATCAGTTCTGCCTTTACAGCGTCAGAGACATTGAGTGTTTGAATGAACTCGTGGATTGAAGCCTCTGTAACGGCAGCGTTAGTGCGAGTAAGAGCCTTTAGGGTTTCGTATGGTTTTGGGTAACCCTCACGGCGTAGAATGGTTTGAATAGCCTCCGCCACCACATTCCAGCAGTTCTCCAAATCTTCTTTTATAACCTTCTCATTCAGAATAAGTTTGCCAAGCCCCTTCATAGTGCTTGCAATGGCAATAAGGGAGTGTCCCATAGGTACCCCGATGTTACGTATAACCGTAGAGTCAGTCAAATCCCTTTGCAGACGTGAAACAGGCAGTTTATGGGCAAGATGCTCAAGAATGGCGGTAGATATGCCCAAGTTGCCCTCTGAGTTCTCAAAGTCAATAGGATTTACCTTGTGAGGCATAGCGGAAGAGCCAACCTCGCCAGCCTTAATGGTCTGCTTGAAGTACTCCATAGAGATGTAAGTCCAGAAATCACGGTCCAAATCCATTATTATGGAGTTTATTCTCTTTAAGGCATCAAATACGGCAGCCAAATTATCGTAGTTTGAAATCTGAGTAGTCCATTGCTCACGCTGCAAACCAAGATACTCACTTACAAACTTATTGCCAAATGCTTTCCAATCATCAGCAGGGTAGGCAACGTGGTGAGCGTTATAGTTACCTGTGGCTCCACCAAATTTAGCAGAGTAGGGAATGCTCTTAAGAAGTTTCACCTGTTCCTCCAAACGATAGGCAAAAACCCTAATCTCCTTACCAAGACGGGTAGGAGAGGCAGGCTGACCGTGAGTCTTTGCAAGCATAGGAATATCCTTCCACTCATCAGCAAAACCGTTCAATTTATCAATCATAGCCTGAAGAGCAGGCAGGTAGCACTGCTCAACACTCTCCTTAACGGCAAGAGGAATAGAGGTGTTGTTTATATCCTGAGAAGTCAGTCCAAAGTGAATGAACTCTTTGTACTGCTCCAATCCCATCTCATCAAACTTGCCCTTTATGAAATACTCAACAGCCTTGACATCGTGGTTGGTAATCTTCTCAGTATCCTTAACTGTTTGAGCGTCAGCAAGAGAGAAATTCTTATAAATAGCACGCAACTTCTCAAAAACACATTTGTCAATGCCTTTAAGTTGTGGCACAGGTTTCTCACAAAGAGCGATGAAATACTCAACCTCAACCCTTACTCTGTATCGTATAAGCGCAAACTCAGAATAGTAATCGGCAAGAGCCTCTGTCTTACCACGATACCTCCCGTCAATAGGGGAGACGGCTGTTAAATTATTTAGTTCCATAATATTGTTGTTTAATCGTGGAATCGGTTAATCGGTTAATCGATTCACCGATTACGGCTACGCCGTGATTATGGGCTTCGCCTTAACATACAAACCTGTTTGTCTGTATTCGGCTTGCACCATAATTCACCAGTTCACCGATTCTCCTTTTAAATAAATATCAACTGCGTAATAATAAATATCGGTAAAAGAACTACAAGAGAGAACTTAATCATATAGCCAAAGAAAGAAGGCATATCAATCTTATTCTGTTCTGCAATGGATTTTACCATAAAGTTAGGACCGTTGCCAATGTAAGTCATTGAACCAAAGAACACCGCACCCATAGATATGGCTTTAAGGTACTCATCATTAGCAAGACCGGCGGCAATGTCAGAAATATGTCCTGCACCCACAGCCATTGAGTTAAATACCATAGCGGTAGGAGCGTTGTCAAGGAATGAACTGAGCAGACCGGTGCTGTAAACATACTGCCAAGGGGCTTGAATAACTTTAGCAATGGCGGCGCTTACTGATTCGCTGCCAAGATAAAGCAATGCGGGAGCCATCGTGGCAAAGATACCTACAAACACACACGCAACCTCAAGAATAGGAGTCCAAGAGTAATTGTTGTCTATTCTGACCTGTTTCTTAGTAGTAAACCAAGAACCTAAAATAATAATAATGAACACCCACTCTCTCAGCAGTTTAAGATACCAAGGAGCGTCTGCCGCACCCATTGCTTGAATATATGTTGCATTAATGAACATAGTGCTGGCAATTACGCAAAGCAACCAGAATATGTTAATGTATCCACGGATACTCATCTTCTCATAATTCTTTTCATCAGCCTCGATGCAACATTTAGGCTCTTTCTTATAATAATAGGTGTCAACTATAAAATAGACAACAAGAAGTAAAATACCTGTTACAAGCCACTCTCCAATCATATTCTGCATCCACCAGGTAAATGGAGCACCTTTTTGGAATAGAAGGAATAGTGGTGGGTCTCCAAGAGGGGAGAGCAGACCGCCGCAGTTGGCAACTATTGCTATAAAGAACAACATTGTGTGAGTCTTATACTTACGCTCAGAAATGTTTTTCATTATAGGTCTAATCATAAGCATTGCGGCTCCGGTGGTTCCCATAAATGAGGCAAGAGCCCAACCCACAGCCATAATGCCTGTGTTAGTGATAGGCTTGGCTTTAAGGTCTCCTCTAATGTTTATTCCGCCTGTTGTTACAAACAGAGCCATAAGCAGCAGAATAAAAGGAATGTAGTCAAACACTACGGTGTGCAGGAACTCGTGACTGCCGCCATTGCAGCACATCCAAATGCCTACAGGCACACCTAAAATTAAAGACACATACAACTTGTGTAAGTTGCTTTCCCACCATTCTCCTGCCTTAGGCATCAGTGGGATTACAGCAATGCATAACAGCATCACTGCAAACGGAATTAACATCCAACCAGGAATAATCATAATATAAAAAAATTAAAAATTTTTTAATTGAAAGTTGAAAGTTAAAAGTTGAAAGTTAAAAGTTTTTATAATCTGTTCCTCCCTTTAGGGAGGTTAGGAGGGAACTTTCAATTTTCAATTTTCAATTTTCAACTGAAATTGGACGCTAGTCCAATTTCAAGACTTCCATAAACGCCTTCTGCGGCACCTCAACGCTACCAATCTGTTTCATACGCTTCTTGCCTCGTTTCTGCTTCTCAAGCAGTTTGCGTTTACGGGTAATATCACCTCCATAGCACTTTGCAAGCACGTCTTTGCGTACTTGCTTAATGGTCTCACGTGCTATAATCTTTGCCCCGATGGCAGCCTGAACGGCTATGTCAAACTGCTGGCGAGGTATCAAATCCTTAAGTTTCTCACAAATACGTCTGCCCATTGCAACAGCGTTGTCAGCGTGGGTCAGAGATGAGAGAGCGTCCACACTCTCACCATTCAAAAGAATGTCAAGTTTAACCAACTTTGAGGGGCGGAACCCACTCAAATGGTAGTCAAATGAGGCGTATCCCTTTGATATTGACTTTAATTTGTCATAAAAGTCAAATACAATCTCACCCATAGGCATATCATATAGAATCTCAATACGGTTTGCTGATATATACTCCTGTTTAACCAACTCACCACGCTTGCCAAGGCAGAGAGTCATAATAGGACCTATGAAATCTGTCTTTGTAATTATGGAGGCTCGTATGTACGGCTCCTCTATATGGTCAATCAGGGTAGGGTCTGGCATACCAGATGGGTTATGCACCTCAATCATATCACCCTGTTTTGTGAATATGCGGTACTGTACGTTTGGTATGGTTGTAATGACATCCATATTAAACTCACGGTCCAGTCTCTCCTGCACTATCTCCATATGGAGCATACCCAAGAATCCGCAGCGGAATCCGAAGCCTAAGGCGGCGCTTGATTCGTGAGAGAATGTGAGAGCGGCGTCATTAAGTTGCAGTTTCTCCATCGCCGTACGCAAATCCTCATAATCTTCAGAATCTATAGGATACACGCCTGCGAATACCATAGGTTTGACTTCTTGGAAACCATCAATCGCACTCTTACAAGGTCTATCTACGTGAGTGATTGTGTCACCCACACGCACCTCTCTCGCAGTCTTGATACCTGATATAATGTAACCTACATCACCGCACTTGAGTTCATTTTTAGGCTCCATATCAAGTTTCAGAACGCCAATCTCATCAGCGTTGTACTCCTTACCCGTGTTCACAAACTTAACCAAATCACCAGTGTGAATGCTCCCGTTCACAATCTTCATATAGGTTATTATTCCACGGAATGAGTTGAACACAGAGTCAAATATAAGGCATTGAAGCGGGGCGTCGGGGTCACCTGTAGGGGCGGGAATCCTCTCCACTATGGCGTCAAGAATCTCTTTCACACCCAATCCTGTCTTACCGCTGGCACGTATAATCTCCTCACGCTTGCAACCCAAAAGTTCCACTATCTGGTCTTCAACCTCATCGGGCATAGCGCTGTCCATATCCATCTTGTTCATAACGGGAATAACCTCAAGGTCATTCTCAATAGCCATATAAAGGTTGGAGATAGTTTGAGCCTGAATACCTTGTGTGGCGTCAACTATAAGCAGAGCGCCCTCACAGGCGGCAATGGAACGGGATACCTCATAACTGAAATCCACGTGTCCCGGAGTGTCTATCAAATTCAGTTTGTAAGCCTCTCCGCCATAATTGTAG
>JAZLIE010000041.1:0-10792 GCA_045617165.1 Candidatus Enterocola sp.
GTTCCAGACAATAATGTACCTTGTCATATCTCTTATGGGACAATACATAAAGGTGGAGGTGAACAATGCCGTAGGCAGAACAGACGCTGTTCTTGAGACTGCAAACACAATCTATATAATAGAGTACAAGGTGGATAAGTCTGTGGAAGAGGCACTAAAACAGATAGACGACATGCACTATGCAGACCCATATCTTGCCGACCCACGCCGCAAACTGAAAGTGGGCATAAACTTCACCACAGAATCACGCACCATAGAGAGTTGGAAGAGTGTGGAAATCAAGTGACATTCAGCCAGACGCAGAGACAGGACTCTACTATTACGGTGCCCGCTACTATGACCCAAGTGCGGCATTGTGGCTTGGCGTAGATCCCCTTGCAGAGAAATATCCTGGTGTGAGTCCGTATGTGTATTGCCATGGAAATCCTGTAAGACTGATTGACCCTACAGGTATGGAGGATGAGGAGGCAAACTCAATGACGCTTGACAAGATGTATCCTAATATGTTAAATGAAGTTGTTGTTCAAGGAGAAGGTTCACATCAACAACAATTTGACCAACCTTATGGTGAAACAGTCACAGGAGAAATGGGTCAAGGCTCTCAATCCACTAGCAATTTCCATGGTCCAAGCATTGACGCATCAGACCTTCCCCAAAACTTTGGCGGTGAGGGTAGTAAGGGAATGCAATTTATATATAATTTGGTGAAAAGGGTTGGGCAATTGGCAGAGAATATGTTCGGAGGTAATGGCAATAGTTCGGTTGAAGGAAATGGAAATATAATTCCGAATAACTCGTTAGCATCCGAATCTAAAGATGTTGAAACTATGCGTTTGTATGCTGTGACCCAAGGTTCTTTGAATGATCATGGCGTGATAAAAACACATAACATACCAGGTCCAAATGGTAGTTATGTTAATGAAGGGGACACAATTGGTGTGATTAAAGTTGTTAAAAATCCAAAGGGAGAAATCATAAGGGACACTATGTACGCTAGTCCAGCAGATGTTAGGAAAATGTTTAAAAATAATCGATAATATGAGAAGCAGTCTTATTAATTATAACTTAGTGGTACTTATTACACTTGTTGTTTGTTGCGCTTGTAGGCGGAATGTACATATTGTTAATAGAGAGTATTATGAAAATGGAAATTTAAAATTTGAAGAATATTTTGAAGGAAGTGACTCTTTTCCAACAACCGCCAAATCGTTTTATCAAGATGGTTCATTGCATACGTTATGTTTTGTTAATGAAAAAGGGAATGCGAATGGTCTCTATTATACATATTATCCAGACGGTCGTTTGCAGGACAGTTGTGAGTATTATGATGGAATGAATATTCGTTACGTTTGCAATGAGCTGCCAAATCTATCAAAATGTTACGTAATGGTAAAAGGGAATGTTTCAAAAATCCACATTGGGGACACAATCATTATTCCTCACTCTTCAAAGATAGACTTCTCTACTTTTATGGACGGATTACCATTTTATTCGAGCAAAATGTATTATAAATCCAATCTAAAAGATAAATATATGGAAGTTATTCAAAATGAAAGTGATCTAAATTATCCTTTTTCCTTTTTCACAGATATTCCATCTGATACGTTGTGTTTGTATTTTATGTTTCCCAACGACAACAATCAAATCATAGTAGGTCAGACTCCACAGATTAAATTTAATTTTATTGTTGAGTGAAGTTGGTTGTTATGTATCTATGGGTTTAGACGTATGATGAGTTCAACCGCCTCACTAAAGCCACAGGCATAGGTTCCGGCGTGTTTAACGGCGGCAAGAACTGTAGTTATGACGTCTCCTACACCTACAACATAATGAGCGGTTTTGACAAGGTAAGTAAAAAGATTCAGAAATATGATGAATTACACGGCAAAAATGTGAGCATTGATGAAAAGAATGCTTACCTTTACGGCTGCTACTACGCTGGCACGCAGCGTATGGCGTCAAGAGTGGAGTTCATGCCGCAGGGAATGGGTGAAGAGCCACAGCAACCTGAGCAGGCTGAGCAACCCGATTCACAGGAACAGGCATCTGAGATGGCATCGGGGCAGCCCTCAAAGGAGGAGAAAGAGGCTATGAGAGAGTATCAGAAGTTGCAGAAAATGGAGGTGGCAAAGGTTGAGGCATCGGGAGGAAGCGAGTCTGCCAGTGGCACAGAAGAGTCAGAGGCGGTTGAGCCAGACCTCTACTACTACCACACGGATCATTTGGGAAGCACCACATTTATAACAGACCGCAACGGCGATGTAGCCCAATACTTAGCCTACACCCCGTACGGAGAGACGTTTATAGAAGAAAGGGACGTTACACCGTACAAGTTCAATGACAGTGCGAGGCGAGAGCAGAATCAAGCCACGCTTGGATTATGCCGAACCGAAGCCTGTCTTCGTGCGAAGCACAACGGAAAGGAACTTGATGCGGAAACAGGACTATATTATTACGGTGCAAGGTACTATGACCCAAGTGCGGCATTGTGGCTTGGCGTAGACCCCCTTGCAGAGAAATATCCTGATGTGAGTCCGTATGTGTATTGTCATGGGAATCCAGTGGTAAGAATAGACCCAGACGGACGGGATGAATATGATTTAAACGAAAGTGGCAATATAGTTGCCAGAAGAGAGAATAATTCAGCAGACATCTTCAGATTTGTGGATAAAGACGGCAAAGCAATAGATGGGAAATCCATTTCCTTTAAGTCTGGCACTGTAGAAAATGCAAGAACTCAAAAGATAAAAGATGGCTCCATGGATGTTTATAAGGTACGCGGTGACGATAATGCTAAAAAATTGTATGAGTTTGTGGTTGACGGTACAAAGGGAAATGCAATTGAATGGTCTTGGTTTGAGACAGGAGAAGTCGGCAATAAAGGATTGAACTTTATAAGTACAATTCATATGAAAGGTAAGGATGCAAGTGGTAAGGAATTGTTTATTGGGCAATTATCTGATGGCTATTCGATACGTTCATATACCCATAATCATCCTAGTGGAATAGCAGAACCATCAGAAAAAGACGTCAAAATATACAACTACATGCATGATTATATAAATTGGTGTGCTAACTATAAACACAAGTCAGTTGTTTTGCCTAAATTTAAAATTTACACCGATACTTTTCATGACATTCAGTTTAATTTATCAAAATAATGAGATTTATTAATTCAATAATTATAATCGCTATTTCTATTTGTTTGTATTCCTGTCAACCACATAATGAGAATTCAGATAATCAAGAATTAGATATAAATAGCATAGAAAATTCAACAACCGAAATAGATGTCATCTATGATAGCGTAATTATTAACAAATCAGTATGGATGAAATATAATCTTGAGGTAGCAACTTTTAGAAATGGCGATTCTATACCATTGTCATCGACTCCTGAGGAATGGATGAAATTTTGTGATGAGCGAAAACCTTCACGATACATTGTGACAATGAGCGTAGACAGATATTGTGAATTAATGAAACTTCCTATCGATAATATGAACAATTATCAAACCCTATGTTTTGTCTTATATAACTATTATGCTATTATTGATTCGCGAAATATTGCGCCAACGGGTTGGAAAATACCATCAAAGAACGATTGGAGAAGTTTATTAAAGCATGTTAAATCAGAAAAATATTTATTGGAGGAAAATTGGGTAAGTCAATCATTTGGAAATCCATATGGTTTTTCGTTACGGCCGAGCCCTATGGGTATCAGAAAAGGTGATTATGGCTACGACTTGTTTTCATCGTTCTCTTTCTATTGGACTTCGTCAGACATTGTAATTGAATTATTAACCTCATATACCGGTGATGATGATTTTGATATTAATTTGGGCAATAACAGATGGCGTGAAGTTTTGACATACGACGCTTTGCCTATTCGGTGTATCAAATAATAGTATCATTTCCCCTATGTCTCCAGCTACTTTACATAACGCCAAATATAGGACAAAATACCTATTTAATGGCAAGGAACTTGACCAGGAGACGGGTTACTATTACTATGGTGCAAGGTACTATGACCCAAGTGCGGCATTGTGGCTTGGCGTTGACCCCCTTGCAGAGAAATATCCAGGTGTTAGTCCGTATGTGTATTGTGCAGGAAACCCAGTCAAGTACGTGGATCCGGACGGAAGAGATGCTATATATGTCACTTATCCACAATACAGAGCAAATGGTATCCCATTTACCGGACATGCTGGAGTTTTGTTGATTGACAACAAAACTGGTTCTACAAAATACTACGAATATGGTAGGTATGATGCGGCAAACATAGGAGTTGTAAGAAATGTTACTGTACCAGATGTGGTAATGGGGAAGGATGGCAGACCAACAAATGAAAGTTTGAACGTTGTCATGCAATATCTTTCTCATGTTTCAGGTCACGATGGAAATATAGAAGGTGCGTATATTATCAGTGATAAGTTTACTGAAATGAACGAATATGCAAAAAGTAAATTGTTCGAGAATGGTAATCAAAATAGGGAAAAATATTCTATTACAAGTAACAATTGTGCAACTTTTGCAGAAAATGTTATTACACAAGATAAAAGCGTTGACAAACCCAATATTATTATTCCATCTCCAATAAATATTGTTGATGAATATCAAGAGGAAGGCAACGCAAGAGTTCAATATAATTCAAAGACGAACACAACAATTATGGGAACTGGCAATGAAAATGATGCAAAAATATCTATACAAGAATAACTATGAAGAAAATTCATATATATTGTTTTACTGGAACAATAGTAACAATAATTAGCATCTATATAGTATGCTTATTCAATAAACCATATAATAAAACAGAAAGACCGTCAAATGTGCCAGAACAAGCAATTTTGATAGGAGGCTGCGAAGGTGGGAATTGGTTTGAACTAGTTGATATAAAAGAGGATACGATTCGATTAAGAATATATCATGATTTCAATGGAGAACTGATGTTTGATGCTGATTTTATCAGTGAAAATTGTAAAGATGTTTGCTTGACAGATGCTAATTGGAGTATGTATATTTCACATTTTGATGGTGTCTATGTGTACTTTGTCAATGAATTTCAATCTGATGGCAATTATTGTAAATTGATTCCAGTTTATCCTGCACATTATTGTAAAGAAAAAGCGTCTGTAGTCATATACTGAAAATTTGCAGAAATATATGTATTTTATCATCACCGCAGGTAATATACTCAAGCTCGGAAGATGCAAAAGCCTACCTTCGCTTTTTGTAACTTTACCTCGCTACGCTCGGTGAAGTTAACTGTCGCTCGGAAGATGCAATAGCCTGAAGGCTTATGAAGCCTGCGTCTTAGCCTCAATGAGAGCACGCTCTCCTTTAGGCTAAGCCACAGTCTTCATAAAAACTTCGTTTTTTTTTGCATCTTCTCTCGCTTTTTGTAACTTTGCACCCTCAAGAAATTATTAAATCAAAAAATATACTTTTATGGCTACAACTGCAGACATTAAAAACGGAATGTGCATAAAGTTCAATAACGGACTTTACACAATTGTTGAGTTCCTACACGTAAAACCAGGCAAAGGTCCTGCTTTCGTTCGTACAAAACTTAGAAACGTTCAGACAGGAAGAATCCTTGAGAACACATTCTCATCTGGTGTGAAACTTGACGTTGTGAGAATTGAGAAACGCCCTTACCAATATCTCTACAAGGATGATATGGGCTACAACTTTATGAACAATGAGACATTTGAGCAAGTTGCCATTGAGCACGACCTGATTAACGGCGTTGATTTCCTTAAAGAGGGTGATATGGTTGATGTTACAGTTCACGCTGATACTGAGACAATTCTCTTTGCTGAGTTGCCTATCTCTGTTATACTTGAGGTAACATACACAGAGCCGGGACTTAAGGGTGATACAGCAACCAACACACTCAAGCCAGCCACAGTTGAGACAGGCGCCACAGTTAAGGTTCCTCTATTTATCAACACTGGTGACAAGATTAAAGTTAACACAGCCGACGGCTCTTACCTTGAAAGAGTAAAGGAATAACGATGGATAAAGTTAGTTATGCACTTGGACTGAGCATTGGCAACAACCTGCTCAGCAGCGGTATAAAAGATTTGAATATGGAGCAGTTCACAAAGGGCGTCTCAGACGTTCTTAAGGGTGCTACTCCTGATATGAGCTACGATGAGGCTAAGAAGACTCTTGACAAATTCTTTACTGAACTTGCCGACAAGATAAACAGCAAGAATATTGAGGTTGGCAAGGCTTTCCTTGAAAAGAACAAGAAAGAGGCTTGTGTGGTAACACTGCCAAGCGGACTTCAATATAAGATCATTAAAGAGGGAACAGGGAAAAAGCCTAAGGCTACAGACAAGGTTCAATGCCATTATGAGGGTATGCTCCTTGACGGTTCTGTCTTTGACAGTTCCATTAAGCGTGGCGAGCCAGCCGTATTTGGTGTAAATCAGGTAATACAAGGCTGGGTGGAGGCTCTGCAACTTATGGCTGAAGGCAGCAAATGGAGACTCTTCATACCTTCTGACCTGGCTTACGGAGCAAGAGGTGCCGGAAACTCAATTCCACCTCACGCAACACTTATTTTTGATGTTGAGCTAATCAAAATAATTAACAACTAACAATTAATAATTAACATATAGATGGGTAGATACATCACTATAGTGCTGGCGGTTTTGATCTCATTGGGGTGCTTTGCAAAAAACACAAAAAGCAATAAGAAGGATAAGAAACAGGCTGAGCCGCAGGTTGAACTTGCAACAAAGATTGACACCGCAAGTTACGCTCTTGGCGTTGCCATCGGGGCTCAGATGCTTGAGGAACTTGAGAAAGACAACTACAACAAAGGCGTATATGCAAAAGCATTCTGCGATGTCATCTTCGGGAACCCTACCCTTATGTCAACTGACAGTGCCAACAAGTATATGCGTCACTATGTCACTGAGTTACAAAACGCCGCCATTGAGGCTGCCAAGGCAGAGGAGAAGAAGTTCCTTGAAGAGAACAAGAAACGTGAGGGCGTTATTGAGACCGCAAGCGGACTGCAATATCAAGTTGTGAAGATGGGCGAAGGTCCAAAACCAACCGCTGACAGCAAAGTCAAGGTACACTACACTGGTTCTCTTCTCAACGGCAAGAAATTTGACAGCTCCTATGACCGTGGCGAGCCCACATCGTTCCGTCTGAGCGGAGTTATAAAGGGTTGGACAGAGGGGTTGCAACTTATGCCTGTAGGCAGCAAATTCACCTTCTATATTCCAGCCGAACTTGGTTACGGAGCAAGAGAGGTAGGCGGAGTCATTCCTCCATATTCCACCCTGATATTTGAAGTGGAACTGATAGAAATAATTAACAATTAATAATTAACATTTATGAAAAAAACAATTTTAGGATGCTTGGCAGCGGCTATGGTTGCCTGCACTATTACAAGTTGCAAGAACACTTGTTGTAAAATGGAAAATGATGTTGACACCCTATCTTATGCCACAGGCATAATGTATGCTGACGGTCTCAACAACTATGTACTTCAAACCTACGACTCTACATGTCTTGAAGATGTTTACAAAGGCATTAAAGATGGTATGAAAGCCGACACCGACGCTGAGAAGGCATACAACTTCGGACTTCAGATTGGTGGTCAGTTGAAGAGTCAGATTATACCTATGATGAATGATAGACTTTTTGCCGGAGACTCTACCAAACAGTTAAATGAGGCTGTTCTCCTATGTGCATTTATTAAGGCCGCACAAGGTGACACTACTCTTATCTATGACGCATCTACCGCTCAAATAGTTGTAAGCAACGCACAAGACAAGGCAAATGAGGTAAAGATGGAGGCTCAATATGGAGAGAACAAGGCTGCCGGAATAGCCTGGCTTGAAAACAACAAGAACGCAGAGGGCGTTCAAGTTACAGAGAGCGGACTCCAATACAAGATAATCTCTCTTGGAACAGGTGAGAAACCATCAGCAACTGACAAGGTTACCGTAAACTACAAGGGTACACTTATAGACGGCACTGTTTTTGACTCTTCATACGACAGAAAAGAGCCAACCTCATTCTATCTTAACAGTGTCATTGCCGGATGGACAGAGGGTTTCCAACTTATGCCTGAGGGTTCAAAGTTTGAACTTTACATTCCATACGAGCTTGCCTACAAGGCACAGGACAGAGGCGTTATAAAACCTTTCTCCACACTTATTTTTGAGATTGAGCTCCTTAAGATTGAGAAGTAAAACAACAAATTATTAAAATTATGTTTCACCCCGATGTCGCGACAAGTGTCATCGGGGTGATTTTTATATATGAAATGTTAATTTTTTTTTAATTTCAACTAAAAAATATTAACTTTGCGGGAAAAGTTTAGACACAATTTTATGAAGAGAGTTGTTATTACAGGAATGGGCATCTACTCTTGCCTTGGAAACGGGCTTGAGGCGGTGCGTCAATCACTTTATGACGGAAAATCAGGTATAATTTTTGACCCTGCCCGTAAGGAGATGGGATTCCGTTCAGCATTAACATCATATCTGGAGGTTCCAGACCTCAAGAAAGAACTCAGCCGTGCACAGCGTGTATATATGCCGGAACAGGCTAAATATGCATACGTAGCAACAGCGGAGGCGTTAAAAAACGCCGGTATAGATATGGATTACCTTGAAAAGAATGAGGTTGGTCTTATGTACGGCAATGACAGTTCAGCAGAACCTGTTTTCAAAAGCATCACTACAATGCTTGAGAAGAAAGATACCACACTTGTAGGTTCAGGTGGCATATTCCAATCAATGAACTCAACCGTTACAATGAACCTTGCCTGCATCTTTAAACTCAGAGGCATAAACCTCACGGTATCAGGTGCTTGTGCAAGTGGCTCACACGCAATAGGTCTTGGAGCGATGCTAATACGCAACGGCCTTCAAGATATGGTTGTCTGCGGTGGCGCACAAGAGGTTAACCCATACGCCGTTGGCAGTTTTGACGGCATAAGTGCATTCTCAACACGTGAGAGTGACCCTACCAAAGCATCTCGTCCGTTTGACCGTGATCGTGACGGACTTGTACCGGGTGGTGGTGCCGCTACTGTCATAATTGAGAGTTATGAGTCAGCCATACGTCGTGGCGCACCTATAATAGCGGAGGTTCTTGGTTACGGATTCTCATCAAACGGAGACCATATATCAGTTCCTAATGTTGACGGTCCAAGCCGTTCTCTGCAAATGGCTATAAAAGAGGCTGGAATTGACATTCGTGAAATAGGTTATGTAAACGCCCACGCTACATCAACACCTGTTGGTGACCGCAATGAGGCAAAAGCCATATATAATGTATTCGGAGACTACAAAGTTGAGGTTACATCAACAAAATCTCAGACAGGTCACGAAATGTGGATGGCAGGTGCGTCTGAGGTAATATACTCTACCCTGATGATGAAGAATGGCTTCATAGCCCCTAATATAAACTTTGAGAACCCCGATGAGGATTCAGCAAAACTGAATATTCCAGCCAAGCGTATTGAGAAGAAGTTTGACACATTCCTGTCTAACTCCTTTGGTTTCGGCGGTACAAACAGTACATTGATTATAAGAAATTTATAATCCTCCGGGCGGTCCGCAGAAGCGGACTTTCAGCCTAAAGGCTTCATATTAATTATTCTATAAAAATATATATCATGGAAAAAGCAGAATTAATTGAAAAGGTAAACTCAATTCTTAGTGAGGAATTTGAAGTTGAGACAGATGTAATGACTCCTGACGCCAACATCAAGCAGACACTTCAACTTGACAGCCTGAGCATAGTTGATATGGTTGCTCTTATTGAGAATGAATTCGGCGTTAAAATCAAACCTGCCGAAGTTTCCGGGCTTACAACATTTGGAAAGCTCTATGATTATATAGCAGAGCATATTTAAGATGTTAAAAACTGATACTCTGTTTGTAGGTGAGCAGATAAAAGAACTAATCCCGCAAAGGAATCCAATACTGATGGTTGATACTCTTTATGAGGCGACCACAGATGAAGCTACTGCCGGACTCACCGTAAAAGAGGGTAATCTGTTTTGCAAAGATGGTAAATTCACAGAGCCGGGACTGATTGAACACATAGCGCAATCAGCCTCGGCTTTTGCGGGATATTCAGCACGCCTTCAAGGCAAACCCGCTCCTGTTGGTTACATCGGGGAAATTAAGAAATTTCATTTGAACAGACTACCAAATGAGGGCTCCACACTTTTGACGCACATAAAAATTATGGGTGTGGTTGGTAATGTATCTCTTCTTACCGCTGAAGTTAGCGTAGAAGGAGATATAGTATGCACAACAAACCTAAAAATAGCAATAGAAGAGAAGTAATGCTGACAAACTATTTCACACTGCTTGACCAACAGCCTCAGCAAGATAGCTCAATTCTGTTCACGGTTAAACTTAACCCTGATTGTGAAGTGTATGAGGGGCACTTCCCAGGCAACCCTGTCTGCCCCGGCGTCTGCAATCTGCAAATGCTCAAGGAGTGTATTGAGCATTATACAGGTAAAACACTGATTATAAGCGATATAAAGCAATGCCGTTATACAGCCGTAATATCACCTCTAACGCAAAGCGTTCTGAACTTCAAGGCAATGATTGCAGAGGCGGAGAACGGCTACGCTGTTCAGGGGACGGTATATGATGAGCGGAACATATACATTGATATCAAATTTCAATTAACAATTAACAATTAGTACTGATGCGTTAATTTATCATACACATCGTTTAAGTGATTGAAATTTAATAATTTATAAGCGTTCTTTGATTTTTTGATTTGAAATG
>JAZLIE010000042.1:0-19926 GCA_045617165.1 Candidatus Enterocola sp.
CACCTTGTAGCCCGAACCTGTGTTATGCTCCCATATATACTTGGTGGCTGCACTGGTGTCATCGTCTGTAATATTTATCATTGAACCCTTGCAGATGTTCTTGTATAATGTGCTTATCACAGGATTTGCCGGTATGTCTGCATACATGGTTATCTCTCCGTCTCCGTCGCACTGACCGTCCATAAGTGTCACCTTATATAATACACTGCTCTCGTTTATGGTCTCGCCTGTGAGTTTTGTGCCCTTCTCCGTCAGCTCCACGCCTGCCTTCTCCCATTTAAGCCACTCGTTGTCCACTAACTTGTAGGATGCCGTCAGATTGAACAGGTCGCCAGCACATATACGGTTATCTGTGGCGTTGGATGTTATACGTATTTTAACCCTATCTGTAACCACCACTGTGGTCTCCTTCTCGTCGCTGCACCCCGTAGTGCCCAAGACAAGCCTGTACCCTACGGTGGTGGCTGACTCCGCAACTGCATCGTCCTCCAATATTATCTCAGTCTGCCCCGCTGTGGTGTCTCCTGTCTTAAAGGACAATCCGTCCTTAAACCACTCGTATGGAACTGCGTCACTGTTTATCTTGGCGGTTATTTTCACCGATGGGTTGCTGATGCATATCGTGTGATCCGTTATACTCTCTATAGAAGGAGGAAGGGTCACAGTCACTGTTATAGGATCACTCACTTCCTCACACAGGCACTCTCCGTTCCATGTTAAAAGACGGTAGTCTGCCGTCTTAGCCGGAGTGTAATTCTTTATCTCACGACCTGTTTCACCTTCCATATCCTGCCAAGTGACTCCGCCGTCCTCACTCTTCTGCCACTGATATTGTGACGCTACCTCAGTATTGGTGTCCATAAGGTATTCAATAGGATTGTTCTCGCAAACCGATGGCGTTGACGATTTTATCACAGCCTTTATAGGCTTATCCACATCTATTGTTATTGAACCGTCGCCGTCACACGTGCCGTTCTGATTCCTTACTGTATATGTGGTCTTGGCGTTGACAGCGGCTATGTTCACTGATGTGCCCCTGCCTATCTCCACTCCGTTCTCCTCCCATATAAGGATCTCCCCTGTTATTGGTGTGTAGGAGGTGCTCAATGTTATTGGCTTACCCACACACACCCTGTCCTTAGGGCTGACGGCACTGGACTCTACAGGTATCTCAAATTCTGATCCTACCTCAACGATTGTCTCTTGCTCATCCTGACACTTGCCCTCGCCAAACACCATTCTATAAGTAACTGTGGTTGCAGTTGTGGCTACAGAGTTGTCCTGATAGGTCACCGTCTTGTCCGCTGACTTAACCACATCGCTCTTGACAGCCGTCTCTGTTCCGCCTTCCACCTTTTTATATAAGGTGTAGTTCCCCTCTCCGCTTACTATGGTTGCCGTAATGGTGCTTACAGGATTACCTGTACACACAAACGCAGGCTCAGCCTTCAATGTAAAACTATTTACATCTGTAAGGTTATATGTAACACTATCTGTTGACTCACAAGCGGTTTTGGCAGGGTCTGTTGCAACAAGTTTAATAGTACCCTGACCTCTTTTCTTATTGTCTATCGTATATGTATCGCCAGTTGGAGATGTAGCAGAACCGTCCTGCCACTCTATCACGGCTGTAGCAGGTGTTTTCCCCGAAACCTTATAACTTAAATCCGCTCCCTCATAAACACAAGTGGTTATATCTAAAGGAGACACACTGAACTTTATGGCATCCTTAACCTTAACCGTAACCTTAACACGCTCACTCTCACAATACTCTGTTTTAGCGTCATTAGGCTTCGTGTTAGTTACATAGTAGGCAGTACCTGAGGGATTTATTTTAGTATCATCAACCACAATCTTTGTGTCTGTTATGACATCAGCCCCGGTTGCAGTCTTGTACCAAGTCAGTTTTTCCTTGTTTTTGTCCACTAAAGTAGTTAAATCTATGGTCCCGCCTGCCGCCAACGGACACTCGTTATACTCGTGAACCACCGGTGCAGGAGACGGTTCGCAATCACACTTCATTGAGATGCGTAGTGGCTCAGATACAGCAGTAAGATCAGCACACCCTAACTTTACTGAAGGATCCTTCTCTTTTGCAATTCCGTTTTTTATAGCCTGAGCGGAGCCACCAACCCAGATTCTGTAATAGACACCATTCTTATGTGTCGTTTTATCAAGAGACACCGTTTTTTTCTCTGCTGTAGCCGCCGTACCCATATCAGTCCAGTTCTTCCCATCTGTTGACTGTTGGAAAAGATAATACGGTGTTTTAAAATATTCAGACAAATCCACTGCTGTGGAGCCGTTTAATTCCATAGATGTCAGGGAGCAGTCAGTAATAATAATATCCTTAGACTTATCTCCACCCGCTATAATATCTATAGCCGGAGCACAAGCGGTAAACAGCACATCATCCAAGCCCACATCATTACCATCATAATCTGCTGGTTTCACACAACCCGTACACCAATCCCTCTTAACTTCCTCTTTATCCACATTGTTTACCAACTTAAATGAGATATTGGTATAATCAAGACTATTAAAAGAACCATTAAATTGAGTCCAAGGGGTGGCTGTCGGCAAGTATCCGGTGGTAATGGAGAGCAAAGTCTTTTCCTGTCCACTTGCATTTTTACCTGTAACCTCCAACTTAACATTGATAGGAGCTCTCTCATCTCCAGGATTAGTACATAGATTGGCTATCCATGCAGAAAAATTATACAAAGTATTCTCACAAAAATTATCTTTATTACTGTAAGTAAAAATTGCACTTTTTGCAAAACCACAATTCACAAGAAAAAATCCATCCCTTGCTCCATTGCCGGTATGTCCCATAACGACAGGATCATTAGTCCACCAACCACCTGCACTGGCTTTATCTACAACCGCACATTCATCATGATCAATATTTGAACTGGCAGGATATTTATAATCAGAATTCACGCTACCATCAAAATAATTTTTAAAATCATCAATAAGACCGCCGTTTTGACCAGGTTTTGCACTGTTTTTCAGCGTAAAGTCCTCTTTTAAGACATTCAACTGACCACCGCCTGCAGAGCAGCAGATAATAGATGATATAGGACCTGCAGTTATAGTTTTTCCACCATATTCCGCTTTAATGTAAACTTTATCTTCCGTAATGATTTTAGAGACAGAAGTACCTGTGCCAGCCATTGATTTCCAGTTATTACCATCCTCAGAATAAGACCATTTGCATGATGTTACCTTGCTCATGGATTTCAATGTAAACGTATTCTCTTCTCCCTTACAGCAGTTTGTACCATTCTCAATTATAATTCTGTCATCAAAACAACCCTTTATCTTAATAGACTTGAACTGAAAGACTGCGGAACCGTTAGGATCCAATCCAGTTACAGTATATTCAACATTACCGCTTGTTGCAGTATTCTTTACCTTAAATGGAAAAGTAAACGGATAGTCATAAGATGGCATTCTAATGGAGCCGTCATCATTAAAATACCAATATGGATTGGCTTGTGTCCTATCACCACACAAACCTATACACTCCAAATTGTACTGTGAAACATGAGACTTTGGCTTATTGCCCTGTGAAACAAACTTAATATCCGCCTGACACCAATAATGATCACCGTCAATCAATGGGTTCAAATTTGACAAAGAATAAGAGAATAATTTACTATTAGTGTTCACACACACATGAAGACCATCTTTGTCTATGTAATATTCTCCAGGCTTCAACGTAGAAGGATTTGGATTAAATGTGGCATCCAAAGACAAACGGCCTGAAATAGGGTCGTCAAAAATAACATCGTCTAAGCTATACACAGACTTAGAGACACCCGGCTTGGGTTTAAAATCAGTCCCGCAGAACAGAGGACCATCTTTTTTATCCCCACAGCACACTTCATGACTCGGTTCAGCAAACGAACCTAAGGCAAAAAACGCAAACGTCAGCGTAAGAAAGGAAATTTTTTTTATCATAGCATTAAAAAATGGTTTACACATTATTATAAAACAACGAACAAATTTATTCAAAAAAAATTAGAAAAACAACGGCTGCAAACAAAAAAAGTAGTGCAAAATATAGTGACAACACACATTTAAACATATCCCAAAGCATTTTTCGGTTAAAAAAAAGTAGTGGATTTTATAAATTACAAAAACTAATCCAATTTATTTTCTTATAAAAACCGCACTACCAATACCACTACTTTTTAATAAAATAAAAAACCGCAATAAGGCAATCTGTGTAGCGTTAGCACCTTTGACTGTGCTACTATTGTACGTCCAAGACATAAAATATAGGAACAAATTAAAGAAACACCTATTAAATTTGCAGTGTCAAAATCATAAAAGCTATGAAGAATATAAAGAAATTATTGATTGCATTATGCGTAGCTACACTACCTCTTATATATACGAGCGTGTATGCTGAAAGCAAGCTCAATTCCAATGAACAGGCGACAGAGAATCAAGCCACCTCACATTCCAAGTTCGTTGTATTGACATCAAACAATGTTTTAACAAAGTTTGAAGTCTATTCATCAACAGGGGAATTGGTTTACAGCTCTGACAAGTCATCCGCTTCAGCCATTTTGGATGTGGAGAATTGGAACAAGGGTCGCTATACTGTAATTATGCATCATAACCATGATTTGGAATTAGCATATTTCACAGTTTTTTGAAATATTTTTGTTTTCATTCATATATTTAAGGGGGGAAAGGGTTGTCAAAGTTTTGGCAGCCCCTTTCTTTTTCCACTACTTTTTTAAAGTTAAAATACAACACATAAACCTACCACAATATGCTATAAACACTTTTTAACATTCAAAACAACTACTTTTTTTATGCAGACTCTTTTTTTTTTCATTTTTACTAAGTAACTTCGCACCAAAATTCGGTGTGTGCAAAAGCATCGTTTTTATGAGTTTTTTTTTACATTTTTATTTATTAACTTTTAAATTTTTATTATTATGAGAAAGTTTACATTTCTTGTTTTAGGTTTAGTTGCGGCACTAAGTGCTTCAGCTATTGAGAATGTTTACCTTATTGGTGAGGCAACACCTGCTGGTTGGAGTGCTGGCGACGCTGTTCCAATGGAAGCACAGGGTAACAACGTATTTACTTACACCGGTACCTTCTCAAACGGTGAGTTCAAGTTCACTTGTGTACAGGGTGAGTGGTTCCCACGTATCGTTGCCGCAAAACCAGGCGTAATTGCAGAACCGGGTAACACATACGATGTACTTTATGGTGAGACAGATGACAAAAAAGTTGACCCAGATGCACCGGAAGATTTCAAGTTCTACATCTATGCCGGCACATATTCTTTAACTCTTACTATGAGTTCAGAGGATAATACAGGCACATTGAAAATAGACGGAACTCCGGATCCAATTGTACTTCCAGCAGAAACTCCTTGGATTTGCGGTTCAATGGCGCCAGAAGAGATGACAGACGAGGGTGACGGCATCTACAGTTATGAAGGTGTATTCCTAGCAGATAACGACTTCAAGTTCCGCTGGGCAACTGATTGGTGGCCAGGCATAGTTGCCGCTGATGAGTTGAGCAATGTTCCTATGCGTCCGGGAGTAGCTGCTAAAGCACTCTACATACCTACAACATTTGAAGCACGTGACCACAAGTTCTACTTTGAGGAGGACGGCGAACACAAAATCTTCCTTGACACTAAGAAGATGATTGTTTATATTGACGAGGAGCCTTCTGCAGCAGATGAAATCGGACAAGACCCGGAACAAGCCTTTGAAAATCGCATTGTTTGGTCAGAGAATGGTTATCTCATTGAGACAGAAAAAGACTATCGCAATCTTAACGGTGTAAAAGTCAGCGATAAATAATATAATGTTTAACTCCAAAACCGGCAGGCAACTGCCTGTCGGTTTTTTTTACTTAAAAATCAAACTATCATGAAAAAGGCACTATTATTTATTTTAGGTATCGTTTTTTGCCAATACATTTGTGCGGCTATGTATATGACTGGGTCCGCCACAGGCAGCACTTCTATAGACAAAGCCATTCAAATGACCGCTGACGGTTGCACCTACACCTGGTTCGGCACATTAAAGAAGGGTACATTGAATTTTATAACAGATAAAAGTGAGAGTGCCTCTTATTATGTGGCGACTGAAGCCAAAGAAAGTGTGGAATTAAACAAGCGTATGTCAGTGGACTACTCATCAACCGCATCTACTAACGCATTTTCATTCTCAGCAGGAGAATACACACTTGTACTTGATGCCACCAACAACACACTTCTTGTTACAGGCACACCAGGACAGGGCGGTGGTTCCACCACATCTCCATCATTATACTTAATAGGTCCTTCCACAAGCGCTGGATGGAATAATGATCAAGCCATTATGATGGACAACAATGAGGACACTTATACATATAAAGGAACCTTTAAGAATGACGAATTAAAATTCTTAACAAAACTTGGAAGTTGGGATCCTTGTTATGTCGCAACCAGTGCGAACCAGAAAGTTACTGTAGGTACCACATATAATTTAGCATACCGTAACGGAGACAGCGGTGCCGCAGACAACAAGTTTATAATGCCTGCGGGCGAATACACCATTACAATTACATTAGATGCGGCAAACCATAAAGGTACAATGGTGGTAACCAGCGGAGACACACCTATTGATCCAGATGAACCTGATGATCCAGATAAACCTGATTATCCGACTACTGGTTTGCAGATTGTAGGATTGTTCAGTGAATGGAAACCTATAGCAATGACTGACCTTGGAGGTGGAATCTATACATATACTGGTAATTTTGATGCAAATGAAGATTTCAAATTCCGTTGGGCTGATGGCTGGTGGCCTGGATTGGTAGCCGATGCATCGGGCAATGTTGAAATGAAAGATGGTCAGACCTATAAGATGAAATATTACGAAACAGAGCCTGCCGGCACCGCAGATAATAAGTGGTATTTCTCTACCTCAGGTCAAAAGACCATATATGTTGACCTTAATAAACAGGAAACCGGAACATCCATACCTACTTCAACCGACAATGAAGTAAAAGACGAATTGAGTGTATACGCCTCTAATAACAGGATTTACATATCAAATCTGCAAAAGAAGCAAAGCTATGTATTGATGAACGCCATTAAAGTCATTAGCCAAGGCACCTTAGATGCCGGAGATTCATCAATAGGAGTTCCGTCATTCGGATTATATATGCTTACCATTGGTGACGAATCTTACAAATTGATAGTAAAATAATTCCAGCAACACACATCTTTAAATTTGAAGCTGTATTTTCCTGTGCATACAATAAAATGCATAATATATATTCCTCTCTTGCTATTGGCATTACCAATAGCAAGTCAGGATTATGCAGTATTGTTAGACTCTCTTGATTACGTTGTAAATAACAAACAGACTTATTTCTTTCAAAAAGACAACCACCTTAATTATCTTAAGGCTCAGTATAAGTCATCACATGACAAAGAGAAGAAATTTGAAGTATTGAAATCCATTATTGAAGAATATAAAACATATAATCTGGACTCAATGCTGATATACTCTAAAAAAGCTCGGAATTTAGCAGGAGAGTTAGATGCGGAATGTTATATACAGTCAGCGAATGTCTATTATGCAGAGAGTTTATGCTCAGCCGGAATGTTTAGAGAAGCATCGGAGTATTTAGGATATATCTCTTCTGTTAATCTTGATAGCACAGTACGTCCCCAATACTTCCACGTTATGCACACTATGTTTGATGTAATGTATGACAACGCCATAGAAAAGGATTACAAAAGCTATTACAGACGTATGTCAAAACAATATGCAGACTCTATACTTTCAGTATATGACACACTGTCATTTGTATATTTAATTGTACAATCAGACATATATTATAAAAACAAAGAGTGCTACAAGGCATTGGAAAGTCTTCAGAAAATAGATGTCAATACTATTTCTCAACGAAACAAGGCTATTTACTCATATTGTATGGCTAATGTTTGCCGCTGCAAAGGAGACTCTGCTAATGAAATCTATTGGCTGGCAAAAGCATCTCTATATGAGATCCCCCTTGCAGTAAGAGAGTATAGCGCATTGCAGGAATTGGCGATATTGCTATATAAGAAGAACGATATTGAGAGATCTTACAAATATTTGTCGTGCGCAATTGACGATGTAAACAAAACTCATTTCAGAATGAGAGAGAAAGGGGTGGCACACGCATTCCCTATAGTTCAAGAGGCTTATTCCAAACAAATACACAAAAGAAACGTACAACTTCTGATCACCATACTGATGATTGGAATCATTTTGATTTTTATGGTGGTTCTAATAGTTCAGTTATGGCGTCAGCTAAAAAGCAACAGAGAACTGAAAGCAAAAGCGGAAACATACGCACAGGAGTTAATTAAGGCAAACGATAACCTTAAGCAAAGCAATGAGCGTTATTCTCAGCTGAATGACGAACTTGAATTCAACGTTATGGTGAAGATGAAATATCTGACACAATATATGTCACTCTCATCCACCTATATGGAGCAAATATGTACCATTAAGAACAAGATTCAGTCTGCTGCGAGGACAAATCCGGAACAGAAAGCATTACTAAACAAATTAGTGGAGGATTTACGTATTGAAAATGTCACAGATGATTTTTATGAGAATTTTGACAATATATTCCTCAGCCTGTTCCCTAATTTCATAACACAATTCAACGATTTACTTGAAGATGACAAAAAAATTGTGCCGCCAGACGAGCCTAACCGTCTTAATACACCGTTGAGAATATTTGCACTGATAAGATTGGGAATGACAGACAGCGTTCAAATCTCAGTGTTTTTGAAATACTCATTATCAACAATTTACAATTACAGGGTAAAATATAGAAACTATGCTCTTCGGAATAGAGAGCATTTTGAGGATGAGGTGATGAAACTCAAGTGACAGAATCAAAACCATTATTACAGGCAGATAATTAATATTATATAAAAATAAAAATTTTTAATCAAAAACCAATACTATGTTTAACAAGAAGTGCATACTATTTTGCAGTGCAGTGATGTTGACAAGTTCAGTCTACGCAGACTTTACAGGTAGCGTTGTAGATCAATCCGGGGAACCGATGATTGGTGTAAACGTTATAATAAAGGAGACAGGAACAGGTACAATCACTGACTTCGACGGAAACTTCACTATTGAGTCTAAATCAGCAAGTTCCGTTTTGAAATTAACTTACCTTGGATACAAGGAAGTTGAAGTTAAAGCAAGCAAGGACAAACCCTTGACCATCACAATGGAAGAGGATGCCAAACAGCTTGAAGAGTTTGTAGCCGTGGGCTACGGAGTACAAAGGAAGAGCGACCTAACCGGTGCTATAGCACAGGTCACCTCAGAAGATTTGGGCAAACACAACTCTGTCAACATAGGTGAGGCACTCTCAGGTAAGGCACCAGGTCTGCAAGTAACATCAAGCGGCTCTCCAGGTAGCAATGTAAGCCTACAGATTCGTGGTGTGGGCTCAATTAACGGAAGCAACCCTCTGGTTGTAATAGACGGTATTCCTACCGATGTTCCGCTTAATATGCTGAACATGGACGATGTAGCCACAGTTGATGTATTAAAAGATGCCTCTGCAACAGCCATTTACGGTTCACGCGGTGCCTACGGTGTTGTAATTATCACCACTAAAAAGGGTAATAAAGACAACAACAACCACCTTGAATTAAAGGCATCTTACGGTATAGAGAAAATAACCAACACACTACCTTTACTGAATTCAACTCAATTTGCATCACTGCATAATGAAATGATGAAGGCAAGCGGACAACGTCAAAATCCTGATTTTGAAGACCCAACCGCTCTGACCAACTCCACAGACTGGTTCAAGAACATGACACAACTTGGTCAGGTTCAGAATTACGCCATAAATTTCTCTGGTGGTACAGATAAGGTAAACTACTACCTTTCAGGTTCTTATCTTAACCAAAAAGGTGTTATACAAACCACTGCATACGAGCGTTTCACGTTCAAAGCCAATGTAAACGCACAGATGTTCAAATGGTTGGGAGTAGGTACAAACCTTACGTTTAACCACGATATCAAAAAAGGTGGTGAGGTGAATATAAAAAACGCCCTTTTGGCGTTACCTACACAAGAGATGTATCATGAAGACGGCACTTGGGCAGGTCCAAACGGACTTACAATGTATGTGGGTGACCAACCAAACCCTGTAGGCAAGCTGAATGAGAAAAAAAATACGACAAAAGGTTATAACTTCCTTGGCAATGTATTTATGGAGATAACTCCGTGGGAGCCATTGGTATTCAAAAGCACACTTGGTGTTGAGGCTCTGTTCTGGGACGATGACGAATGGGCTCCAAAGTATGATTGGGAACCTATTCCGCAACCGGAATCGTATGCTAAAAACAAGTTTAACAAGAAATTGACCATGTCTTGGGATAACACCCTTACGTTTAACAAGACATTCAAGGAGAAACATGCTGTAAATGCGATGATTGGTGTGTCTATGCAATCAAAACATGAAAAATTTATGGAAGGCAGCATCTCTGGATTCCTCACACCTTCAGCACGCCAATTATCTAATGGTACGCTTGAAGATACAAAAACTCTTGGCGGAAACACAACCGAATGGGCGTTGCTATCTTTTATAGCAAGAGCAAACTATGTTTATGATAATAGATACTACATTACAGCAACAGTACGTGAAGACGGTTCTTCAAGATTCTCAAAAGGACACCGTTGGGGTACATTCCCATCTGTATCTGTGGCGTGGAGACCAAGTAATGAACATTTCTTCCCTAAAAACAATGTAGTAAGCGATATGAAAATCCGTTTTGGATTTGGTATGGCGGGAAATCAAGCTAATGTTGGTGAATACGAGGGATACCCTTATCTGAGTGTAGGACAATATGTATTTAACGGAACTATTGTGCCAATTCTTTATCCTCGTAAAATGCCTAATCCTAACGTAACTTGGGAGTCTGTTGTATCATATAACGTAGGTCTTGATATGAAGATGGCAAAAGACAGATTGATGTTCTCTGTTGACGGATATATAAAGGATACAAAAGACATGCTTACCAATGCCAATGTAATAATCAGTTCTGGTTATTCTGATCAAGATGTGCCACGTGTAAACACAGGTACAGTCCGTAATGCTGGTGTTGAGGTTGGTATCACATCATTCAACTTTGTAAACCAAGGTGATGGATTCAACTGGACAACCACATTGAACTTTGCCTATAACCACAATGAGATTAAGGCTCTTCCTAATGGAAAAGACATTTTTGACAATGATGGAAACGAAACATATAACATAAATTCAGTAGGTCACCCTATCTACTCTTTCTACGGATATGTTTGTGAAGGAATATTCCAATCACAAGAGGAGATTGACAACCACGCAATCCAGACAAGAGGTAGCAGCAAGTACAATAGCACACAGCCGGGTGATATAAAGTTCAAGGATTTGAACAGTGACGGTGTGATTAACGATAATGATCGTACGTTCCTTGGCTCCCCTACTCCATCTTGGACATTCTCTCTTAACAACAAATTCACTATAAAAGGATTTGATATAGAGTTATACTTCCAAGGAGTTGCAGGAAACAAGATATTTAATGCAACCAGAAGAGAGTTGGAGGCAATGTCAATCGCTAGGAACCAAGTTACCAGCGTACTTGACCGTTGGAGAGAGGACAACCCATCAAACTCAATGCCAAGAGCGGTTGCCAATGATCCTAACCAAAACTCCAGAATTTCTGACAGATTTATTGAAGACGGCTCTTACTTAAGATTAAAGAGCTTGACATTAGGTTATACAATACCTCAGCGTCTTACAAAGAAAGCCGCTATGAGCAATGTACGTGTTTATGTTTCAGGACAGAACCTGTTTACATTGACAAAATATAAAGGCATAGACCCTGAAATTGGCGGAAAAGCGAAAGATGACAATGTATATCCGTTATCAATGACTATAACAGCAGGACTATCCATAACATTCTAATATAATTATACGACTATGAAAACATTATATAGATTAACAAGCAGTTTGGCAGTAATATTTGCCATTTGTGCATTAAGTTCTTGCAAATACCTTGACAGAGAGCCTTACAATGAGGTTGTTGCAAATGGCTATAGCAATTCAGATGAGGTTATTGCCGCAGTCAATGGTGCATATCAGCCGCTTCAGTGGCCAAAGTTATACAATATGCGTATTTGGACACTAGACATTGTGGCAGGCAACAGTGTAGTTGGTGCCCAAGGTGGCAATGACGGTATAGAGACAGTGGATTTGGCAAACTTTACAGCAGATTCAAATAATTTTGGTGTAATTGACTTATGGAGAGGTCCAGCTCCCAGTATCCTACGTTGTAATATGGTTCTTAAGTATATCAACACAGTAAAGATGGACGAGAGTTTAAGAAACCGTTGTATTGGCGAAGTTAAGTTCCTTCGCGCGCACTGCTACTTTATTCTTGTAAGACTGTTTGGACGCGTACCTCTGAACCTTGAACCACAGGAGAGCCTATCTGAAGATGGTGCTCCACAGGCAGAGCCAGAGCAGATATACGCTCAGATTATTGACGACCTTAAAGATGCCATAACCCGTTTGCCTTTAAAATCAACCTACTCTGCTACAGATTTAGGCAGAGCCACCAAAGAGGCCGCTATGGCTGAATTAGCAAAGGTATATATAACAAGGGGAGAGAATTACAGCGAGGTAGTCAGACTATGCGATGAGATAAAGGGTTACGGATACCAACTTAACGCTGACTATAGCGATAACTTCAACCCTCTGAAGAAAAATGGTGTGGAATCTATCTTTGAAGTTCAATATTATGGTAAGACATCAAATGACTTTACGTGGGACGAAAACCAGGCTTCATGGCTTAGCACATTTACAGGACCAAGAAACTCTGGTATGGTTGCCGGTGGCTATGGCTGGAACCAACCTACGCATGAGTTTGTTCAGCAGTATGAACCTGGAGATACACGTAAAGACAAAACTATTCTTTACGCTGGTTGCCCTATGTTTGACGGCAAGGTCTATAACCCTGAATACTCCACAACCACATACAGTTTAAGAAAGTTCCTTGTTCCATTGTCTATTGCACCTGACTATGATGCAAGCCCTGCAAACTGGGTGGTTACAAGATATGCCGAGGTGCTTTTGATGAAAGCGGAGGCATTGAATGAGTTAGGAGAGTTAGAAGCGGCGGCAGAGCCACTTAATGAAGTAAGGAAACGTTCCGGTCTTCCAGCCACTATAGGCAAGGATAAGAATGAGATGAGAGACATAATATATAAAGAGCGTAGAATGGAACTTGCATTTGAGGGACATCGTTGGTTTGACCTTATAAGACGTCCTGATTATGCTAAAAAGTTCTTTATGTCAATAGGAAAAACAAATTTCTCTGACAAGAACCTATTATTCCCTATTCCGCTTCTTGAGATGCAATCCAATCCAAAATTGGTGCAAAATCCAGGATATTAACCTTTAACATTTTTATGCAATGAAAAAATTAAATTTTTTAACAATTATATGTCTTGCCATAGTGGCATTCACATCTTGTCAGAAAGAAGATATAGTAGTGACAGATGGTGAGCCTTTGGCTTTGACCGCAACTCCCTGTGAGATAGTTCTGGATCAAGGCGTATCTCAAAAAGAGGCATTAGTGTTCTCTTGGACAAGCGGAACTAACGGCAGAACAGGCAATGCCATTTCATATTACTTGGAATTTGACCGTGCCGGAAATGATTTTAAGGGAGGTTACAAAAACAATATAGGTTCAACCCCTGACCGCAATCTTAAATTCAAGCATGGTGCATTAAATGCAAAACTAAAAGAGTTGTGGCCTGACCTTACAAACCATTACGGAGAGTTAATGGAGTATGAGGCAAGAATTACGGCAACTGTAGCCCAAAATGCCGCACCGCAGCAGGTTTCACCTGTTATTAAGTTCAAGGCGGCAATCTATGAGAACAACTTTCAGCAAATGTTTATGATTGGTCCTGCAACCTTGGCTAAAGACTCTTGGAATGCCGGTACAGCACAAGTTATGCAAATTGATGATGATGATAAGGATGGTGGATTTATTTACACCGGTATGTTAAATGCAGGAGAGATGAAATTCCTTCCATCAAGAGACAACGGATTTGACGAGGCTTTTGTAAAAGAGTCTGAAGACGATGACACCAAGATGGTCTATATGTACAAGACAGGTGAAAAAGACGGAGAAGCAATATATAATGTACCTGACTACAAATGGAACATACCAGTTCCAGGAGAGTATGAAGTTAAGATGAACTGGAAAAAACTTACGTGCAGCGTTACATTGTTAAGAGAGACTAAATATCTGTACATTGCAGGTTCAGCCGCTCCATCTGTACAACAAATGCAACTCGACTACAAATACGGTGTGCTTAAGTACGTGGGCGTACTTAAACCAGGTAATTATTACTTTACTGATTCCAGCAAGAGTACAGACATTACATACTCGTATGGAAAGGGTGCTTCTGATGCTCAAATGCAGAAGTATGATGGTGATTGCGGTGAAGATAAAGGCTGGACAGTCACAAGTACTGCCGTATATACACTGCTTGCAAACACAATAGACAACACTCTGGCAATAACATTCAGTCCTATAGAAGATGTATGGATTTGCGGTGACGCAACTCCAAGCGGTTGGTGGATAGATGAGGAACACACTGTAAAATTACAGAAAGTGGAAGATGGTGTATTCTTATTCTCAGGTAAGCTGACAAATGGAACACTTAAGTTCCCGCTTCAACTTGGAGACTGGTTCGGACTGTTCATATTCGCACCGTCAAACGGCACTGTAGCAAAAGGTGAGACAGGAATGGATATAGGTTCCGGTCACAGTGGTGATGATGGTGATAAAAAGTGGTCTGTCACCAGTGGTGGTGATTATAATGTCACCGTTGATTTAAATCAATTAAAAGTAAGATTTGAGGAAAAATAATCTAAAACAGAAACTATTATGAGAATGTTTAATATAATTTCAATTGTGCTAACGGCTCTATTGTTAGCATCGTGTGAACATTTCAACCCGTCACATGACCCTATTACGTACGGTGACGCATACATAAAGATAGATGTAAACACAGACAAATCATGCTACAAACCTGGCGATGTTGTAAACTTTAAGTTAAAACACGCTATAGAGGGTCAATCAGACTTTATGGTGAGAATCAAACATTTGAATGATTCACTTGTAGATATTCCCGTATCTGGTTTGGAGTGGTCATGGACTGTCCCTTCTACAGATATGACAGGTTATCTTGCAGACCTGCACAAGGTTATTAACGGCAAAGACTCTATATTTGCAAGTATTGCCATAGATGTATCATCAGACCCACGTAAGTTTGTGCGTAACGGATTCCTATCTTACTACACAAATGTTAGTGAGAGTGAGATAGAGAATGTGATATACAACTTAAGAAGATACCATATAAACTATCTTCAGTTCCAAGATTGGATTTGTGACCATCATAAGCCGTTGGCAACCAAAGAAGACGGCACTCCAGCGGATTTATGGCATGATATTGCAGGTCGTGAGAATTGGAGAAAAACAGTTCTGTCCTACTTGGACAAGGCTCATGCCTCTGGTATGAAGACTCTATCCTACGACTTATGCTACGGTGCTTTGCAGAATGCCGCACAAGACGGAGTTAAAGAGGAGTGGTATCTGTTCAAAGACGATGCACTGACAGATAAAAAGGTGCATAAACTGAGTGCTCCATTTAAGAGTTCCATCTACCTTGTACATCCTGACAACACAGAGTGGCAGAGTTATCTTGCAAACCAAATGGACGCAATGTACGCCGCCTATCCTTTTGACGGATACCAGATAGACCAACTTGGAAACCTTGGTGAGATTTACGGATATCCAAAGAAAGCAGATGGAAAGGGAACTAAGATAACATCAAGTGCTATGTACAAAGGCTTTAAGAATTTCATTATTAAGATGAAAGACTCCAAACCTGAAAAAAGTCTTGTTATGAACGCTGTTGGTCAATATGGACAGCAACAAGGTATTGCCCAGGCAAAAATAGGAGACGAAATTGTAGTTGATTTCCTATACACAGAAGTTTGGACTTATGACAACGGTACTACATATTCTGATTTAGTTGATGTAATTCAAACTAATGACAAGATATCAAAGAACAAAAAATCAACTGTTCTTGCAGCATATTTGAACTACAATAAGGGAGGCTCTCCAGGATATTTTAATACTCCGGGTATTCTTATGACAACAGCAGTAGCACAGGCATTTGGAGGCACAATACTCCAAATGGGAGAGCACATGCTCTGCACAGAATATTTCCCTAACGGAAATCTGCAAATGGAGGCAGACCTTAAGCATTCCATAATCAACTACTACGATTTTCTTGTAGGCTATGAAAATGCTTTACGTGGCGACGGCGAATGGATTGCATCAACCGGTATCAGCACGTCAGCAGACGGCATAACATTCCAACAATGGCCTGTAAGTGCTGTTAATCAAATTGCGGTTCAAGGTAAAAAAGTGGGAACCACAGATTATATACACCTGCTGAACTATATGGGAGCAAGTCATCTGGAATGGTGCGATACAGACGGAACTCAGACAGAACCTAAACTGATACAAAACCTACAAGTCTCAATAGATGTAACTTCACAGCCTAAAAAGGTTTGGTTTGCTTCTCCAGACTATAAGAGCGGTGTTTCTCAAACACTTGCATTTACATACGAGAATGGTAAGGTATCTTTCACACTTCCTTCTCTGAAGTATTGGGATATGATTGCAATTGAATATTAAAAAAAAAAAAAAAATTAAGTAATTATGAAAAAATCACTTTTATTATTGTCTGCAGTTTGCGCGTGGTGTTTATGTGCAAATGCAGCTGACAAACCGGCTCCACTCTATTGGAGTGCATACGAGTATTGTTATAATGACGTAAACGGTTCCGCCACTGCCAATGGTTATATTCCAGAAGAAATATGGCAGAAAAACATAGATTGGATGGCGGAAAATTTGAAAAGTTACGGCTATAATATGATATGTATTGATGGCTGGGGTGATGCGGACGGAGGTTGCTTCACAAACAGTGGCTATAAGAAAAAACACGACAAGAGATGGGAACATGATTACGCATACTGGTCAAACTACTGCAAAAGCAAGGGAATGACCCTTGGTATTTATATAAATCCACTTTGGGTAGAGAAGTACTTTAGAGGAGACTCTGAGATTGTAGGTACAAACACAAAACTTAGAGATATAGTATCAGATTACCAATGTGGTGGTGGTGGCAATATTAATTTTGACTGGGTGGATGTAAACAAAAAAGACGCAGAAAAATTTGTAAAGGGCTACATCAATTACTATGGAAGCATAGGTGTAACATATCTGAGATGCGACTTCCTCTCTTGGTTTGAGGATGGTAAAGACAGAAACCCGGATTTCAGCACTCCTTGCAGGCGCAGTATTGAAGACTACCAGACAGCATTACGCTGGATGAAAGAGGCTTGCGACGAGAACGGCATTACATTAAGTTTGGTTATGCCACACCTATACAACCACGCCATAACAGAGCGTACTTACGCTCCAGGCTCTCTAATCCGTATTGACGATGACGTAGTCTTTGGCAGTTGGAAGAGATTCAGCGAGGAGGGCAGAGGTGTGAAACACGAAGTATGGCCAACTTACCATAATGCATTCGACGGTTTTGTCTATTGGTCCGACATTGCTGGAAAAAACAAGAACAATATGATTCTTGATGGTGACTTCACCCGTCTTAACACATTTGCCAATGATAATGAGAAGAAGACCGTAATATCTCTTCAGATTATGGCTGGCGGCCCTATTGCCGTATCAGACCAGTACAACACTATTGGTGACAACCTTAAATTCTATCAAAATGAAGAACTTCTGGCTCTTCACCACGAGAATTTTGTAGGTCATCCTCTAAGCAATAATGTTAAAGATGACAAGAGTCTTATCTGGACTGGCAAGGCTGGCGAATGTGATTACATACTGGCTTTATTTAACCGAGATAATGGCGACAAAACATACAATATTGATTTCAAAGAGACTTTTGGAATTGAGAATCCTGTAGAGGTAAGAGATTTGTGGGAGCATCAGGATTTGGGCAAGAAAACATCTGTAAGTGTCTCTGTCCCCCCTCATGGTTGCTTTGTATACAGACTTAAAGCCAACTAATTATTAACAAATAGAATGATTTATAAGTAATGAAGAAGAGTATTTTATTATTGGCATCACTCGCCTTTTCTCTTGTAGCAAGTGCGGAGACTCTGACATCGCCAAATGGTGCGTTGAAAATGAATTTCTCCGTTCAAGACGGAGGCAAGCCTACATACAACCTTGAGTACAAAGGCAAGAAAGTTATAGCGGATAGCCATTTGGGTCTGCTTCTTAAGGATACCGGGGCAGAGGCAAGCTTCAGCGGTCCTGCAAAAGAGGCTCAAATGAATGACAAGACCTCACTGTATGACGGTTTTGAGGTTAAGGATGTAGCCACATCATCTTTTGATGAGACATGGAGTCCTGTATGGGGTGAGGAGAAAGAGATTAGGAACAACTACAATCAAATGAAGGTTACACTGTATCAGCCAAAGAACAAACGTTCTATGGTAATAACCTTCCGCTTGTTTAATGATGGTCTTGGTTTCAGATATGAGTTCCCTCTACAAGACAATCTTAACTACTTTGTAATTAAAGAGGAGTTGAGTGAGTTTGGTATGACAGGAGACCACTACGCTTATTGGATTCCTGGCGATTATGACACTCAAGAGTATGAATATACCAAATCAAGACTATCTGAGATAAGAGGTTTGCTTCAGGGGCAGATTACTGGTAACCTTTCTCAGACCATATTCTCCCCTACCGGCGTGCAGACCGCTATGATGATTAAGACCGATGACGGTATCTATATGAACTTACATGAGGCGGCTCTTGTAGAGTATGCTTGTATGCATCTTAACTATGATGAGAAGACAATGAAGTTCACATCGTGGCTTACACCTGACGCTATGGGCGACAAGGGCTATATTCAATCGCCGTTCACAACTCCTTGGAGAACCATTATTGTAAGTGACAAGGCTACTGACATTCTGGCTTCAAGAATAACACTTAACCTTAATGAGCCTTGTAAGATTAAAGACACATCTTGGATTCACACTTGCAAATATGTAGGTGTATGGTGGGAGATGATAAGCGGTAAGTCTGAGTGGTCTTATACATACGATTTGCCAAGCGTTAAGATTGGAGAGACAGACTACAGCAACGTAAAACCTCACGGCCGTCACGGAGCCACCACTGCCAGAACAAAGCAATATATTGACTTTGCGGCTGATAACGGCTTGGACGGAGTTCTTATTGAGGGCTGGAACGTTGGCTGGGAAGATTGGTTCGGTCACTCAAAGGATTATGTGTTTGATTTTGTAACACCCTATCCTGACTTTGACCTACCCTACTTGCGTGACTACGCCAAATCACGTGGTGTGAAACTTATTATGCACCACGAGACTTCATCATCTGTACGCAACTATGAGCGTCATCTTGACAAGGCTTATCAGTTTATGGCAGATAACGGATATGATGCTGTTAAATCCGGTTATGTAGGTAACATTATACCTCGCGGTGAGAAACACTACAGCCAATGGATGGTTAATCACTATCTGTACGCTATACAGAAAGCCGCAGACTACAAGGTTATGGTTAACGCTCACGAGGCTGTACGTCCTACAGGTTTGTGCCGTACCTACCCTAACCTTATTGGTAATGAGTCTGCTAAGGGAACAGAGTATCACGCTATGACAGGTATTAAACCTAATCATACATCAATACTTCCGTTCACACGTCTTGTGGGCGGTCCTATGGACTACACTCCTGGTATATTT
>JAZLIE010000043.1:0-2719 GCA_045617165.1 Candidatus Enterocola sp.
ATCAATGTATTCTCCTGTGCTCATCTTTCCATTTGCAGTCTTTATGCCATAGTGTATAGCATCAATGACAAGAACCGTTGTTGCACCAATCAGTTCAGGGGATGGGGTCACATATTCTGCTCCAAACTTGCCTGCCTGACACATTACAACAAGAGCATTACTGATTGAACCTTTCAAGAACCCATCTCCAGCCGCTGACAATCCATCAATACCAGCTGTCTTCAGCTGTTCTTCATCCAGTTCTCCATTCTCAATGCCATACTTAATAATCTCATAGATTTCAGGTCCGAGAGCGATTGCCGCCTCAATAATGCCAGCAGTAGCACCAGATTTTACAGCCTGTTTTGCTATATAAGAGCCAGATATTGCTCCGCCAACAGTAATACCGAACTCTGCTGCCGTAAAGTCCCCCTCCTGTGCTGCCTTTGCAATTGCCTCAGCATCAGCTTTTGTCAGCGGGACTGACTCTGCACCATCAGCAGACTTCAATTTATCCGTCAGATGCTCCAGCGTTTCCAAATCTGCATTAGATACAAACTTTCTGTTTGCTCCTTCCTTTGCAGCATTTGATTTAACAGACCTTTCCAGACAAGCGATAGCATCATCTAACTGGTCTTTGGGGATAACTCTAACTTGGTCTTTATAGATAGACCAATACAGCTCAGGGTCATCCACCGCAAGATTGATTCCATTAGAAGCAAGCCATTCATCCATTGAAACAGCATTTGGATTGCCGCTTGCATACTCACTGTAACGTTCATAATAGTTCTTTGCCTGCTGTTGTGCACTTAACTCAGCCGACCTATAATATTTTGCACTTGCCTCTGTCCCATCAGTCAAAGAAATATCAGAAGAACCAAGCCCATTACTCTTTCCAGTGGAAGCCCGTGTTTTCACATCTTTAGCCACTGCATCAATATTGAATGTACCAGCGTGCCATTCCTCAGCAAGATATCCTGCATTGGAAGCAATTGTGCCACTGTTTACACGATTGGCAATATTTGTTTCCAAATCAGAGATTGCACCGGCAACCTTCTGTACATAAGCATTTCCTCCAAGAGACGCAACCGTTGAGCCAAAGAAGCTTGCCGCCGTTTCAAAGCCCTTTTGAAAATCAGGTAAAGACAGCTCAGAAACAGCCCGTTTTGCTTTTTCTGTCTGCTTTTCAACGAAATTCGCAGTAGCATCATAGCCATCCTTTGCAGCATCAACAACATCTTCTGCTGCTTTTGCCGCTTTCTCCTTAACATCACTCAACGTGTCTTTTGCAGAACCACAGCCAACCAAACTAAGCAGCATTGTAACTACTAATATAATTGAAATGATTCTCTTCATCTTTCATACCGTCCGTTTCTCTCTCTATACCTCCAGCTTCCCACTCATCAAACGGGGGAGTAGCAAATCACGCTGCTTGATGAGGTTGCCATTGTTCATAACCAATAATTGCATCTCGTCATGAATTGGTTGAATCTGCATCTCAAATTCATCAACTATGCTTGAAACAGGGAGAAGAATCATCACTCCCTTTATTGTTGACCGATACAATTCCTGTTGATTGGTTGAGCCAATGCCCATATTCATAAACCACGTTTGAAGGTCTTTTAGTGTCCAGAATAGAAATTGCTTTCCTATGCCATCCTTTGCCCTTACCAACGTAACATGAGAATCGAAAGTCGTATTAGGGTAGCTACCAAACACCTGACCCACCCTGCCTAATGTACCAGTTCCAGTTGAGCAGATTACAGTATCACTATCTTGCAGATTTAATTCCTCAGCAAAAGCCTTTGTTTGCTTCCTTGATTCTGCAATGTTCATAATTGTCTGACGAATACATTTTTGACTGATTACTGTATAATCGCCCTCATCGTCATAATCAGGAGATATACCCCGTCTCAACACAGATGATACTTCTTCAACTGTTTTGTACTCCCAACCCTTAGGAATGCCATTCTCAAACTCTGCTGTCTCATGCCCGGGGAAACGGAAGCGTACAAACCATTCCTTGTACAAGTTCTCTGCCATCTGTTCCAACAGCTTGATACGCTTGTTGTTGAGTTCAATGAGGGAGTCATATTTGAGAAGGACGTTAGAAATTTTAGATTGTATGTCTTTGTCTTTACAAACAGGGTATTTAAGCTTTTCAAATTTGCTCTTACTGATGATGGGCGTTCCAGAACCAGTACCCCCACCAATAAGCTGTAGATAGGGCAAAAAGTACCGCAGCAAATAGAACAAATACTGATAATCATACTTGTTGTCAACAACAATAGAGTTTATTTGCTGATTGGTCACTGATTGTTCAGCCGATGTTAAGCACATTTTCCCAATAGACGCAATACAAGAAACGCATATTGTATTTTGAGGAATGACAGTCTTTTTTTGGGCGTTAGCACCAGTTTCAGATATGGTACGCTCTGTTTCAAAAATATAGTGCATATCATATCCAACAATATCACTAGGTGTAATGAATGGTATTTCCCCATTCCAAAGTACCTCATTAGCTGTTGCTGGTGTCTTTCCCGTTATTACTGTACCAAAATCAGATATATTTACATATTCTGTCTTCATCTCACTCACCAAACAAAGCCTTTATGTTTGCAGCAATCTTGTCTTCCAGCTCCTTTGCCTCTGCATTGAGAGAGGAAAGCTCTGTGTTCAGCTCCAGCATCGTTTCCTTAAACTCTGCCTCTGTCATGCCGTCATCTTCAATGACCACACC
>JAZLIE010000044.1:0-70082 GCA_045617165.1 Candidatus Enterocola sp.
GGAGCAAATGTACCCTGATTTTGAGGTTATTGTTGTAAATGACGCCTCATTTGACAACACAGAGGAGGTGCTGGCTGAGATGAGACTCAAATACCCCAACCTGCGTAGCACATACGTTCCTGAGAACGCAAAGTTCATTGACTCTAAGAAATTCGCACTCACATTAGGCATAAAGGCGGCGAAAAATGATGTTCTTGTATTCACTGACGCTGATTGCAAGCCAACAAGCAAGGATTGGCTGAACAACATTGTGCGTCATTTTAACACAGATACTGACGTTGTCATAGGCTATGCCCCATACCGTCACCGCAAGAGCCTGCTTAATGCGATCCAGGTGTTTGACACTCTGTTTATAGGGATGCAATACCTTAACTACTCACTTGCGGGCAGGACCTATATGGGCGTCGGGCGTAATATGGCTTACAAAAAGAGTCTGTACCTTAATTCAAAAGGGTTCACAACCCACCTTAATCTTCAGTCAGGCGACGATGACCTCTTTATAAACGAGGTTGCCACAAAAAGCAACACACGCATAGAGATTCAGCCCGACAGCCAGACAATATCTGAGCCTAAACCTAACTGCAATCTTTGGGTGAGACAAAAGGAGAGACACCTCTCCACCGCCCCACACTACAAGGCTGGCACAAAGTGGCTTATAGGCACTGAACTTGCATTCAGAACTATATTCTATCTTGCCCTGATAGCCTCATTCCTTATAGGAAATGTTGTTTTCTGCGGCATCGGGGTGACGTTTTTTGTTTTAAGATACATTACGCAATACGTCATAATAAACAAGACAGCCACACAACTCAATGAGCGTCACTACTATATAGGCGTTCTTGCTTTGGATATTCTTATGCCTCTTGTAAACTTGTTCATAAATATCAAGTCCAAATTAACAGGAGGCTCAATGTATAAGTGGAAATAAATTTTGTAATTTTCTCACTTTGTAGTAAATTTGCAACCCCTGAAAAAAGTTGTTCTCATATTGATAATGTCTGTCACCGCCATAATCTCTATGGCGTCAATGACCAAAGACGAGAAGAAAGAGTATAAGGATATTCTTAAGAAAGGGACGTATGAGCAGAAATATGACCTTGCGGTCAGGTTGTTTGGGAAAGAGGAGTACAAAAAGGTCATACCACTGTTTGAAGACATACAAGGTGCGTATCGTGGTACAGAGACGGCACAACATATACTCTACTATTTATCAGTGAGTTATGTGAAACGTAAGGATTATGAGAGTGCCATTCACTATCTGGATTCATATCTTGCCACCTATCTGAGGGGTCAATATATTGAGGAGTGTGATTTTATGCTTGCATATTGCCATTACAAGCTCTCACCTGAATATGAACTTGACCAGAGTGAGACGGTAGCGGCAATTGAGCAGTTGGAAAAGTGCCTTATTCTATATCCGTATAGTGAAAAGGCTGAGGACTCTAAGACAATGTTGGCGGAGATGAAAGACAAACTTGCCAAACGTGAGTTGGCTAACGCCACATTGTACTATAATTTAGGCACTTATATGGGTAATAACTATCGTGCCGCCGTTGTTACGGCAACGAATGCGATGAATGATTACCCCGATTGCAAGTATATTGAAGATTTTGCTTTTATAATAGTGAAATCAAAATATAAGGAGACAATTGAGTCTCACGCTTTAAAGTTACAGGAGAGGGCTGAGGATTCTTGGGATGAGTGTTACTATTTTCTTAATGAATATCCTGAGACAAAACACAGGAAGGAAGTTGAGAAGATGGCGGCTCATCTGAAAAAGATTCAAGGCGTAAAAAATTAAGATAACAAATAACTAAATATATTAAAAGAAAATGGATTACAAGAAATCAAACGCACCTTCATCTACTATTACAAGAGATGTCAACACACTTGCTGAAAGCACAGGAAATGTTTATGAGACAGTTGCCATTATCTCAAAAAGAGCCAATCAGATAAGTCTTGAGATTAAAGATGAACTTAAGCGTAAACTTGAGGAGTTCTCAACAACAGCTGTTGATAATTTGGAAGAGGTTTATGAGAACCGTGAGCAGATTGAAATCTCTAAATATTATGAGCGTCTGCCAAAACCAACACTTCTTGCCACACAAGAGTTTATTGAGGATAAGACCTATTTCCGCAACCCTTCAAAAATAAAATAATTTGCAAGGAAAGCACATTGTATTGGGTGTGACAGGTGGGATAGCCGCATACAAAGCGGCTTATCTTGTCAGAGACTTCATCAGAAACGGCGCTGAGGTCAGGGTTGTGATGACTGAAAACGCCAAGAAATTTGTAACACCCCTTACATTCTCCACACTTTCACAGAACCCGGTATATACTGAATTCTTCAATAGTGAGAATGGTGAGTGGCACAGCCACGTGAAACTTGGGCTATGGGCTGATATTTTTGTAGTGGCTCCGGCAACGGCGAACACAATAGCGAAGATGGCGGCTGGAATTGCTGACAATCTACTGACCACCACATTCTTATCTGCAAGATGCAAGACAGTCATTGTGCCTGCTATGGATTTGGATATGTATGCCAACCCTGCCACACAACAGAACTTAGCCACTCTGAAAAGTCGTGGAGTTATAGTTATGGAACCTGCAAGCGGAGAACTTGCAAGCGGACTTGAAGGCAAAGGCAGAATGCCTGAACCAGATGCAATTTATAACTTTGTGTCAGATATAATCTCTGACTCAAAACCTCTTTCTAAAAAAAAAGTTCTAATAACGGCGGGTCCTACATTTGAGAATATTGACCCTGTACGTTTTATTGGGAACTACTCCACCGGCAAGATGGGATATGCCATAGCCGATGAGTGTGCCTTACGTGGGGCGGATGTAACATTAGTCTCAGGTCCTGTATACATAACTCCTAAACAAAGCAGTGTTAAGGTTATTAATGTAAAGAGTGCGGCGGAGATGTTTGAGGCGGCATCGGGGTATTTCAAAGATGCCGATATAACGGTTTTAAGTGCGGCGGTTGCAGATTTCACACCAAAGATTAAGGCAGACCACAAGATTAAAAGAGGTAAAGATAACCTTACGCTTGAACTTGAACCAACTGTTGATATTGCCACAACGCTTGGAAAGCAGAAGAGGGAGGGTCAAATACTTGTAGGGTTCGCATTAGAGACAAATGATGAGGATTTCAACGCCAAAGGAAAACTGGAACGCAAGAATTTTGATTTCATAGTAATGAATTCATTACGTAATCCGGGAACATGCTTTGGCTCTGACAACAATCTAATAAAGATTATTGAACGCGGAGGAAAAGAGTGTGAGTATCCTCTCAAACCAAAGGCAGAGGTAGCAAAAGACATAGTTGACAAAATATTAGAATGGGCAAACTAAAATTGATATTGGCATTTTTACTTCTATTACCTGTGTTTGTAACGGCTCAGGAGTTGAAGTGCACGGTTACAGTTAACTCAGACCAGATTTCAGGCACAAACAAGAGTGTGTTTGAATCACTACAGACGGCTGTATATGAGTTTATGAATAATCGTCAATTCACTGATTATCAATATGATGAAAAAGAGAAGATAGAATGTTCACTCTATATAATTGTAAATAAATACTCTGACAACTATTTCTCTGCTGAAATTCAGGTGCAGGCTACAAGACCTGTATATGGTAGCAATTACAAAAGCCCCATATTCGCTTACAATGACAAGCAATTCGGATTCTCATACGCTGAGGGCAATCCACTTACTTTTGACATATCCACATTCGGTGACAATCTTACAGAGGTTTTAGCCTACTACGCCTATATAATAATAGGTACAGATTGCGACTCATTCTCAAAGTTCGGGGGAACCAAGTTCTTCAATATGGCGGAACAGATTGTAAATCAGGCTCAAAGCACAAGCGAGACAGGTTGGAAGGCGTTTGAGGACAACCATAACAGATATGCCCTAATCACCAATATTCTTGATGAGGTGAGCAAACCATATAGAGAATATTTTTATTCATACCATCGCCTTGCCCTTGACAATATGTATAAGGCGGCAGATAAGAGCAGAGCAACAATAATTGGGGGAATGCCTGTACTCAAGGAATGCTACAAGGCTCGTCCTTCAATGATTATAATAAATGAGTTCACCGATGCCAAATTTGATGAAATAATAAACATAATGTCAAAAGGCTCAAAGGAGGAACGACAGACCGCATACGACATTCTCAGCTACATAGCACCTACGCAACAAGAAAGGCTGGAGAAGTTAAAATAATATGTTAAAACATCTTCACATTGAAAATTACGTCCTGATTAAAAACCTTGACATTGATTTCACAGAGGGTTTTTCAGTAATTACAGGACAGACAGGCGCTGGCAAATCAATTATGCTTGGAGCGCTGAACCTTGCATTAGGTGCCAAGGCTGATTCCAAATCCATCTTCCAAGATGAGAAAAAGTGTGTAATAGAGGCGTTTTTTGACATCAAGGGATATAATCTTGAAGATTTCTTTAATGACAATGACCTTGACTATTCAGATGAGTGCATAATACGGCGTGAACTGCTTGACAATGGCAAGTCACGTTCATTCCTTAATGACACACCTGTGCTTGTATCGATTCTGAAACAGTTCGGGCAACATGTAATTGACATACATTCACAACACAGTTCCCTGCTTCTTGAGAGCAACGCATTCCAACTTAATGTATTGGACAGCGTGGCGGGCAACGGTGACTTGCTTGAAAAGTACGCATCAAAATATGATAGTTACAAATCTGTTTGCAAATCACTTATTGAGAAGAGTGAGGCTGCGGCAAACGCCCTTAACAACTCTGACTATCTGAAATTCCAATATAACCAACTTGTAGAGAGCAACCTGAAACCAGGTGAGATGCAGATGCTTGAGGAGCAGATAAACACCCTTGAGCATATATCTGAGGTTAAAAGTGGTTTGGAAGGCTCACTTAACATACTTAACTCTGATGAAGGAATCCTATCGGGGATACATCGTTTGGAGTCAACACTTGAGGATATATCAGCATACGGCAATATGTATGAATCATTGCTACAGAGAGTTGAGTCATGCCAGATAGAACTCAAGGATATATGTGATGACCTTGAGAAGAAGAGTGAGAGTATGGATCTTGACCCATCAGAACTTGAGACAATGCAGGAACGCCTGAGCAGCATATACACACTGCTCCAAAAACATAAAGTCAGCACAGAAGAGGAACTTATTGAGATAAAAGATTCTATTGGATTGCAACTTGGACGAATGGAGAGTTTTGATGAGGATATTGAAAATCTAAAGAGAGAGAAAGATTCTATCTACTCTGACCTTACTGAACTATCCGCTGAACTCTCAAAAAGAAGAGCCGCAGTTATAAAGCAAACTGAGAATTATATAGAGGAACACCTTAAGTTCCTTGGAATGCCAGACTCAAAGTTTGTAGTAAATATATCAAAGAGTGCGGATGTAACCCCAACAGGTTCAGATGCGGTTCAATTCCTATTCTCATCAAACAAAACCAATCCACAACCCATACAGAACAGTGCGTCAGGTGGTGAGATTTCAAGGGTTATGCTCTGTTTGAAAGCGCTTATAGCAACACGCAGTAACCTGCCTACTCTTATTTTTGATGAAATTGACACAGGTATCTCAGGCACCGTGGCTGCCCAAATGGGTACAATTCTAAAAGAGATGGCTGGCGGAATGCAGGTTATCTGCATAACTCATCTTCCACAAGTAGCGGCAAAAGGAGATACTCACTACACTGTTTATAAAGACAACACAACCAACCCCGTTCAAACATACGTCAAAATGCTTGACAAGGATGAGAGAGTTGGTGAGATTGCCGGAATGCTAAGCGGCGACAACATAACCGATGCCGCCATAGCAAACGCCAAGGAGTTAATTAATATTGCTCCTGCTCGTTAGGAAAATTCATTGATTTCACATCACTTACATACGCTTTTACAGCATTGGTGATTGTCTCGCCTATGTTAGCGTAACGACGTAGGAATCGTGGCGAGAAACCTTGTGTTATTCCTGTCATATCGTGGAACACAAGAACCTGACCGTCAACAGCACTGCCGGCACCTATGCCAATAACAGGAATTCGTAACGCTTTTGAAACTTTTTCAGCAAGGGAAGCGGGAATCTTCTCAAGTACAAGGGCATAGCAACCTGCATCCTCAAGCAGTTTAGCGTCAGAGATAAGTTTCTCAGCCTCAGCATCTTCCTTAGCCCTTACTGTATAAGTCCCGTATTTGTTTATTGATTGTGGCATAAGTCCTAAATGTCCCATAACAGGAATACCGGCACCTATAATCTTCTTAATGTCATCAATAATCTCCACGCCGCCCTCTATCTTAAGTGAGTCAGCACCAGTCTCCTTCATTACACGAATGGCATACTCAAGACTCATTCTGGGGTTACCAGATACAGTTCCAAACGGCATATCAACTACAACCAACGCACGTTTTGCGGCACGAGCCACACCCTTTGCAAGGAAAATCATCTCATCTATTGTAATAGGGAGCGTTGTGGCGTTACCACATACAACATTTGATGCGGAATCACCCACAAGAATGACATCACAGCCAGCGCCATCTACAAGTGTGGCAATAGTATAGTCATATGATGTGAGCATACTTATTTTTTCACCCCTCATTTTCATCTCAAGCAGGCGGTGAGTTGTCACTTTTCTTTGGTCTTCACTTTGATGTACAGACATAATAATTGAAAGTTGAAAATTGAAAATTGAAATTTCATTAAACGAAGTTTTAATAAAATTAAAAACGGTGCGAAGTTACAGTTAATTAAGATAAAAGCAAAATAAATTGCAATATAAAGTTTTAATATATTACCTTTGTAGCAATTAACGTACATCAACACTTTACAACTTTCAATTTTCAATTAAAAAGATGGATATAGACAAGGTACTTGAGGCGTATGATGATGACGCCGCCATAGAGTTCATTAAGAATGCGTTGCCAACAGATGTCAAGTCTCAGTTCTCTGATGATGACTTGCAATATTTTCTTGATGTAATGTACATTCTTGATGAAAAGTGCATTATTGACCCCGATGAATTCAAAAAAAAGTTACTCTCAGAGGCGGCCAAAGACAACATAACCGCTATAACCGCAAAAAATGTGGACTACCTGATTGATGGAGAAGCTAATTATTTCAAATCCCTGACCCTTGTCCCTTGACCCTTATTCCTATGCGTGTGGCAGTCATCATACTCAACTACAACGGGCGCCACTTCCTTGAGAAGTATATTCCCGTGCTCTCCAAATCTGTTTCACAACAGATGGCGGAGATTATTGTAGCAGACAACGCCTCTACAGATGACTCTCTTGAGTACCTTAAAACTCATCACCCCGATGTAAAGATATTCGGTTTTGACAAAAACTACGGCTTTGCAGAGGGGTACAATATTGCCATAGGCAGAGTTAAAACAGAATATGTGCTTATTCTTAACAGTGATGTAGAGGTTACGCCCGGATTCCTTGAGCCTATGGTTGAGTATATGGATGCAAATCCAAAAGTGGCAGCATGCCAACCAAAAATTCTACAAGAGGCAGACCGCACTCATTTTGAGAAAGCAGGAGCGGCTGGTGGAATGATTGATGTACTTGGTTATCCGTTCTGTCGTGGAAGAATAATGGACTATACAGAGAAAGACAACGGGCAGTATGACAATATATGCAATATTTTCTGGGCATCAGGAGCATGTATGCTTGTGAGGCGTGATGATTTTATTGACTACGGCGGGTTTGACAGCGCATTCTTCGCCCATCAAGAGGAGATTGACCTCTGTTTCCGTTTCAACGCAAGAGGCAGATTTGTCTCCGCTGTCCCACAAAGCGTAGTTTACCACGTAGGCGGCGGCACTCTTAATTACAATGACCCACGTAAAACATATCTTAACTTCCGCAACAATCTTCTGATGCTATATAAGAACCTCAAGCCACAACACCTGCTTCCAATAGCAATTGTACGTTGGTTTATGGATTATATGGCGGCATTGGTCTTCTTTGTCAAAGGAGATATTAAGAATGCCAAAGCGGTTGTCCGGGCACGCTGGGATTTCTATAAAATGAAATCAGACTTCAAAGAGAAACGAGCCCGCAACTTAGAGATATCAATAGCAAAGCGAATACCATCTGCATATAAAGGCAGCATAGTATTTGCATACTATATGCTTCACAAAAGAAGAATTAATAATTAATAATTAATAATTAATATGTTTGTTCGTTAATTGTTAATTGTTAATTATAAATCGTTTCTGATTCACTCCGTCAGAGATGAGGTACACTCCTGAAGCAAGGTCTGAGATATCCACTGTCTCTATTGTTTCCGTCATACTGAAACTGCGTACAACCTGCCCTGTAATATTTCTTATAACAATCTCACTCTTTGGTAGATATGAAGATGTAACTGTAATAGTACTATGTGCAGGAGACGGGAATATAGTAAAATCTGCGTTAGACGCAAGTTCTTCAGCGTCTGTGGTACAAGACTTTATATCACCACTCTCAGTTCCCAATGACACATTTCCACAAATATAAGCGGAACCTTGCAGACATTTTGTAGTTCCTGTTACTTTTAGAATACCGTTTGTAACAGATATGTCAGGTTTTGACAAACTGCCGCTACCATTTTCAATTGTAAGGTTGTTTATCGTGACAGTGCTTGAAATTATAGGTCTCACATCACCGTTATCGGGTATAACAACCGTAGAAGAAGCGGTAGGAACCCTACCCTGCTCCCAGTTACCGCAATCCTTCCAATCTGATGTACCCATATTACCTGTCCATATACTTGCACGAGTATCAGCACGGTCATTCATAGTGTTTGTAACAGTTGCCGGGGCAGTATATGAAGCCTTTATGTACGCCTTGCCACCCTCCGCACTCTTGCTGTTGTTCCAAATCTTCATAGCAACCCAGCCTGAGTATGTAGGAGTCCAGTCAAAATCAAATTCCTGCACACCACTCTTTTTCTGCAGCAGATTACCATCAAGGTCATAGAGAGCAAGTGTAACATCATCTTTTGAACTTGCAATATATGCGTGGAAATTCGCCTTCTTGCCCTTTGCAACATAGATTTTACCTACAAGACGCTGATTTGTAGAGCCTTTAGGCAACGCTCCACCCTGCCCTAATGATTGGCAGTTACTGTCTCCAAGGTCATCCGCCATCTCCCACTCCTGTACAGTAGTTGTACTACGATATGGAGCAAAACCGCCAGCACCTTCCGGAGCCCAGACAGCGTAACCTCTACCTGATTTGCTGGAACCGTCATCTGTAACAGGTCTTACCCAAAGTTCAACCCAACCATCTCCGTTTACAACAGGATTTCCCTCAGCACCGCCGGAATAATCTTTCAAAACTGTACCAGGGGCAAAATCTGTTTTAACCCACTTATTATGCCAATTATCACTGCCATCATCTGTAAGGCAGATAAGAGCCCTGCCTGAACGCTCAATAATGAGCAAATCCCCTTCCTGACATCTTACCTTGTAATCTCCCCACTTGAAGTTCAAGTTCTGATGAGCCCATATAACATTCTTAACAGACTCTCTTACAGGCAATTCCTTTTCACTTGCAGGGTGATGAGTGTATCGGTTGCTGTTTGAGAGATTAAACAAATCCTCAAAATATACAAGCAGATTACCGTCCATAGAGGCAAGTGTGGCGTATGCCATACCTAAACGCCAATCAAACGGGTCTGTGTGAACGGGAGTCTCGTGCTCCGTATCCCAACCGTTATAGTTTCCATTCTTATCAAATGTAGGACGGAATGAATCGTGGCTATTAAGATAGTTAAGCGAGCGATGCACCTTTTGAGACGAATACTCGGCAAATCTGTTACTTAACTGCTTGCTTGGAATACTGCCTATATCTCCGTAGCCGCCACCATTAACTACATTCTTAATCTCCATACAAAGCGGAAAATCATAACCGCCCATAAGGAATTCAGTACCGCCATTGGCAGTGGTTACATTATTCACAAAGTTATCTATCTCTCCTGTTCCACCAATGAACTCACCTACGTTAAACATAGCCTCACCGCCTTGGCACCAATCAGGCAACATATACTTAACATTATATGATATATCCTGTTGTGTCCAATAGGGGAAATGCTTTACAGCGTCCCAACGATAGCCGTCAACATTGGTCTGTTTCTTCATCCACATCATCCAGTCACGGGCATTGTCTGTCATATAGTTTTTGCCCTGCTCAGGATTATAGATGGCGTTTGAACTCTGTCCGTAGGCACCTTCATAATAGCAGATATCCGGTCCCCACCAATCTGAGCACCAGTCACCGCTATCCTCCTTATGACCCTCATTAGGGTGGAAATTCTCCCAGTTCTTAGGCCAACGACCCTCACGACTCAAATAATCCTTGGCATCACCGGTCTTATGAGGTGTCTTATAACAAACATATCTGAAGTTTTTCCATTTGCTGTTCCACGCATTCGGGTCTTCACCACCTGCTCCACTATCACCACCAGCACCATCAACGTGGTTAAGCACAGCATCTGCAATAACCTCAATGCCGTTTGCGTGCATTACCGCAATGCAACGCAGTAGGTCATCTTTTGTGCCAAAACGGGTATAAACCGTACCTTTTTGGTATTTATCGCCTAAATCATAGTTGTCAAAAGGGGAATATCCATTAGAGTTTGTGCCTGTGTTCTTTTGGAAACCGGGAATCAACACAGCATTCACACCTATCTCTTTAAGCCTTGGGGCAAGTTCTGTAAGGTAGTTGGCATACGCATTCTCATAATTGTTATTCCAATAGTCCCACCAAAAGCCTTGCAGCACAATTCTTTTCTCAACATCAGCGTACAGATTGAAAGCCGTACCGGCAACCATCAACCACACAAGAACTATTCTAAAAAAAAGAGGGAGATAGTGTTTTTTCATTGTATATAGGTTTTTATGATGAAGATATAATATTGGCAAATGTAACAATTAATTTTGTCACAACCTAACTTTTTACTAAATTTGCGACATATTTACAAAGTATGAAACGCACACTATTAGCATTTTTATTCTTAACCACGATTGCATTTGAGTATGCTACGGCTCAAAACACAAGAGGAATTGATGAAGATGTCATTTTGACTGCGATCAATGACCTGCGTACCGATGGCTGCCTCTGCGGCAATGAGGAGGTTAAGGCGGTACCCGCACTAATGTGGGACCAGAGGCTTGCTGACATAGCCTTGAACTACGCCATTCATCTGAAAAACAACAATGAGAACGGAGATGACGCATATATGTTTATGAGTCACGTGGGCATTGACGGCTCCACCGTTGAGACCCGCCTTGCTGACGCAGGGTACGTGGCAAAGTCTGTTGTTGAGAACATTGCGTACTTAAGAGGCAATGAGAGCCTTGTGATTGACTACTGGCTTAATAACCCGCTCTCTTGTAATAACATAATGAACAGGAAAATGAATGTTACAGGTGCGGCAAGGGCTGGCAACTATTGGGTACTTTTGATAGCGCAAACACCTATTAAAAAAGATAAGAAAAACAAAAAAAATAATTAAGATTTAATTTTTAGAACTATGCAAACAATTGACAATTTTAAATTCGCCGGCAAAAAGGCGATTGTGAGAGTGGACTTTAACGTTCCACTAGATGAGAACGGTAAGATTACAGATGACACACGTATCCGTGGAGCACTTCCTACACTTAAGAAGATTCTTAATGACGGTGGTGCTTTAATCATAATGTCACACATGGGCAAGCCTAAAGGAAAGGTTAATGCTAAATTCTCTCTTGGTCAGATAGTTGACGCTGTTTCTGAGAAACTTGGCGTAAATGTTAAGTTTGTAGCAGATTGTGCTAAGGCTCAAGCAGAGGCAGCCGCTCTTAAGCCAGGTGAGGCTATACTTCTTGAGAACCTTCGTTTCTATGGTGAAGAGGAAGGCAAGCCTGTAGGCATTGACAAGGAAGATCCTGCATACGAGGCAGCAAAGAAAGAGATGAAGGCTAAGCAAAAGGATTTTGCCAAGGTTCTTGCCTCTTACGCAGACTGCTATGTTAACGATGCATTTGGTACAGCACACCGCAAACACGCATCTACAGCAGTTATCGCTGATTACTTTGATGCTGACAACAAGATGCTTGGCTACCTTATGGAGAAAGAGGTTAAGGCCATTGATAGTGTACTAAAGAACGCACAACACCCGTTTACCGCTATCATCGGTGGTTCTAAAGTAAGTTCAAAACTTGCTGTTATAAAGAACCTGCTTGACAAGGTTGATAACCTTATTATATGTGGTGGTATGGGATACACATTCATTAAGGCTCAAGGCGGTAAGATTGGCGAGTCAATCCACGAGGACGACCTTATACCAGAGGCACTTAACATTATTGCAGCCGCCAAGGAGAAAGGTGTGAACCTAAGCCTTTCTGTTGCCACCGTAGCGGCAGACGCATTCTCTAACGATGCTAACCGCAAGACTGTTGACATATTCAATATTCCTGACGGATGGCAAGGTATGGATGCCTCTGAGGCTTCTCTTGCTAACTGGAAGAAGATAATTTTGGATTCAAAGACTATACTTTGGAATGGTCCTGCAGGTGTGTTTGAGTTTGATAACTTCGCTCACGGAACAGGTGAGATTGCAAAATATCTTGCAGAGGCTACACAAAAGAATGGTTGCTACACTCTTGTAGGTGGCGGTGATTCTGTTGCAGCCGTTAACAAGTTCGGTCTTGCAGACAAAGTATCATACGTATCTACCGGTGGTGGTGCTATGCTTGAGGCTATTGAGGGCAAGACACTTCCAGGTGTAGCGGCTATAGTAGGTTAATGCTCTCGCATTAACCTAGGGTCAAGGGTCAAGGACCAAGGTTAAAGAGAGTCTTGTTGAAAGGCTCTCTTTTTTTTATGGTCTTAAGTCACTTCTAAAAAAAAATCTCCCATTCGGCAGAATATACACCAATTTATTTTGCCGATTGTTATATTTTTATTACCTTTACGGCAAAATATACTATTACTAAGAATCATTAGAATTATTTGTATTATGGAATTATTTGAAAAAATTAATCCAATATTTATAATAATATGCTTAGGATTGCTTTTTGTCTTTTCCGTTATGATTGGGTTAGAAATTGGTAGTCATATTTGGTCGTGAGCTTACTGTGAACCACGTGCTACCAAGTAGATCCTTTGACATTCAAACAACATCTGAAAGAGATTAATATGCCGTCTTGAAAGCTATTCAGTGCCTGTTTTTATACCAATCTAGTTTTAATGTTTTAAAATTAAGGTGGCAATGTTATTGCCACCTTAATTTAGTTCATTAGTCATTATAAAATTCGAAATCATAATATTATAAGGTTATGAAAAGCAGAATAGTCATTAAGGAGATATTACTACCCATATTAGGTTGTACCACAATATTGCTTGTCTTGTTTTTTAATTGTACAATTGACAAAACATGTGTCTTCAATAGAGACGGATTAAAAATTTATGCTGATTCAGAAGACTCCGTATATGTTGATGAAATTGCAAAAAAGAGTGTTAGTTTATTACATAGTAAAGGTGTGACTAATATCAGTTCCACCATTATATTGTGTAAAACTACAGATGAATATAATAGAAAAACACTATATTTGAAAAGAGGCACCCTTGGCGTTGCCATTACTTTTTTTCACTTCATTATTATGTCTCCAGCCGATTTAGAAAACAATCTACAAGATAAAATGGATGACCGTCTTGTTCAAAGACCACTTTCATCCTCTATTGCTCATGAAATGACGCACATAAGTGATATGTCTGAATTAGGCATATTTAATTTTATTCATAAACAACTGTTTCACAACTGGAAACTGGAAGGACATGCAGAATACGTTGCTGAATCATCTTCATTTAATGTTGATTTAGGGAAAAAAATCTTATTATATGAAGATCCTGAAACAACAAACAAAATACTCCAAGATGGCTTGATGTCAGTAACTTATTGGTATTACCTATGCAGATTACGCACCGTATATCTATTAGACGTGAAAAAGATGTCTATTGATGAATTCTTGACTACAGATATAAATGAAAACGAGTTGGATTCAGAAATCAAAGAGTATATCACCAGTAATGATTTTAATATTTCACAAAATTAAACTTGTCTGTGGCATAAGACATATTGTGGTTAATATATGCAATTCACCTCTGAAATTCTAAACACATATCAATCGTTCAAATCAAAATACGGTAAAGGGTCACATCCTATTTACTGGATTTTTTTATCAGCGGTGATAATCTTGTTTATCTCACTTCCTTTAATAAAAGTGGATATTACCAGCCAAAGCAGAGGAATAATACGCTCAATTACCGAAAACAATAAAATAGTTTCCGTAGTAGGAGGAAAAATCACATACGTCAATTTACATAACAATCAGCAAGTAAAAGAGGGTGACACATTGTTAGTTATTGATGACCGTGCTTTACTCGCAGAACTACAGATGCAGGAAGAACTTGTAAAGGACTACTCTGAACGTTTACATGATCTTGATATTTTATGTAAAGGCACCGAACAATCAGATGTACTATACACGCACAAATACCAGCAAGCCTTTTTTGATTATAAGAAGGCTCTTGATGATAAAATATTAAAAGCAGAACAAACCAAAAGAGAGTTTGACCGCAACAAACGCGCTTTTGATATGGGGGCTATATCTGACGTTGAGTACCATCAATTCAAAGATCAGTATGAATCAGCCTTAACCACCTTGGAATCTTTTAAAGAAAACAAGTTGTTTTTATGGCGTGACGAGGAAATCAACATAACAAACCAATTACTATCAGCAACAGCAAATGTTGATAGGTTACAAACAGAGAGAAAACACTATTACATTACAGCCCCGATATCAGGGACAACTATTTGTTTATACAATTTTGATGACGGAACATTTGTATATTCTGGACAGCAACTGGTTGAAATATCACCGGACGACAAACTTATAGTAGAATGTTATGTAAGTCCCAAAGATATAGGATATATTTTTACGGGACAAAATGTCTCTGTACAATACGATGCTTTTGACTACAATCAGTGGGGACTTGGCAAAGCGACCGTTATTGAGATAGACAACAATCCAAGAACCACAGAAAATCAAACATTCTTTCTTGTCCGTTGCAAATTGCATTCTATGCAACTATGCCTCAAAAACGGCTACGTGGCAAATCTGAGGAAAGGGATGACATTAACAGGTCGATTTACATTAACACAAAGAACATTATGGCAACTTCTTTACGATAAAATAGACGATTGGTTCAATCCTAAAATTATTTCCAATGCTCAAAATTAATATCAAACAACGAGATATAACAGACTGCGGAGCGGCATGTCTGTCATCTGTTGCCGCACACTATAACATAGGAATACCTGTTGCAAAAATAAGACAACTTGCATGCACTGACAGGCAAGGGACTAATGTACTGGGTATGATAAAGGCGGCAACCGAACTTGGATTTGAAGCAAAGGGAGTTAAGGGAGATAAAAACGCTCTTCATGTTATACCGCTACCTGCCATAGCCCATGTTATACGCAAGATAGGAGACACGCCATTACACCACTACGTTGTCATATATAAAATCAACAAAAACACCATATCTATTATGGATCCGGAAGACGGGTGCATAAAAAAAACTACAATTGATGATTTTGCAAACGAGTGGAGCGGAGTTCTGATCCTTTTAGAACCAAGACCGGAAACAATTCCGCACAATGAAATCATATCAGTATGGAATAGATTTGCAAAACTGATAAAACCACACGGTGCCGTTATGATTCAATCATTCATTGGTGCTGTCTTATATACCGCAATTGGACTTTCCACATCAATATATTTAGAAAAGATAACAGACTACGTATTGGTGGGAGGAAACACAAACCTTCTTAACATCCTAAGCATCTCAATGATTGTGATTCTACTTCTAAGAATGTTAATTGGCGTATTTCAAAGTTTACTTGCACTCAGAACGGGGCAACTGATAGATTGCGAATTAGTTCTAGGATATTATCACCATCTGTTAAGATTACCCCAAACATTTTTTGACACAATGCGTATTGGTGAAATAACATCAAGAATAGGAGATGCCGCAAATATTAGAAATTTTATCAATCAAACCGCCATCAACCTATTAGTCAATGTGTTAATCTTGATATTCTCTTTTTGTCTGATGTTTGCATACTATTGGAGACTTGCGTTAATTGCCCTTGTTATTATACCTCTTTATGCTGTAATATTCCTAATCACAGACAAATGGAATAAGAGAGTTGAACGTAAGGTAATGGAAAAAGCCGCTGATTTAGAGGGGCAACTTGTTGAATCTCTAAATGGAATCAAGACAATCAAGCAATTTGGAGTGGAAGAATATTATAATGAGAAAACAGAAAACAAATTCATAGCCTTGATGTATAAAGTTTGCAGTTCTGCCAATAATGCTATATTCACAGGAACAAGCACTGGATTTATTACATCTATTTTCACCATTGTGCTAATGTGGGTTGGATGCTATTATGTTTTAGACGGAAACATTACTGCTGGCGAATTAATGTCTTTTTATGCCTTAATAGGCTACCTTACAGGACCTGTGGCAAGCATTATTTCCGCAAACAAAGAAGTAAGAAGTGCAACAATAGCCGCAGACAGACTTTTTGAAATAATGGATTTAGAAAGGGAGCAGATTTCGGGAAAAATAGACATAACACAGGAAATGGTTGGTGATATAGAATTCAAAAATGTTTCATTTGCTTACGGCACAAGAAAAAAGGTGTTTGAAAATTTAAACCTCAAAATCAACAAAAACACTATGACCGCAATAGTTGGAGAGAGCGGATCTGGAAAGACAACCATTGCATCTCTACTTCAAAATCTATATCCCATAAATACAGGGAAAATCACTATCGGCGGAAATGACATAAAATTTCTTTCTAATGAAAGCCTTAGAAAACGTATTTGTGCTGTTCCACAGCAGATTAGCTTATTTTCGGGATCTATTCTTCAGAATGTGGCAATTGGTGAATATGAACCTGATTTGAAGAAGATTATAGACTTAGCTGACCTATTGGGGATGAACGAATTCATAAATTCTCTACCAGACGGATATGAAACAAACGTTGGAGAGAATGGCTCTCAACTCTCTGGTGGACAAAAACAGCGTCTGGCAATTATGAGAGCCTTATATAAAGAACCGGATGTACTTATTCTTGACGAAGCCACATCTTCTCTTGACTCCAAATCAGAGCAATTTGTTCAAAATGTCATTCTGAATCTCAAAGAAAAAGGAAAGACAATAATTGTTATTGCACATAGATTAAGCACCGTACAACAGGCAGATAAAATAATCGTCTTAAAGGAGGGTGTAGTTACTGAAGAGGGAACCTTTGACTCGCTGAAACAAGCAAACGGGGAATTTCAAAAACTCTTGCATCATCAAGTCTTATAGAAGGGTTCTCTGTAATGATGCAAAGGTTGTTTTTTCAGTAGTTTTTTACAATCCAAAGCATTAAAAAGTAATCTGTAAGCCTGTATTGCTTACCATTGGCAGTTGCTTTTATTGTTATCCAATCATCAGAGAGTAGTTGCTTGGCACTTGTTTGTACTGAACTTGATGATTGCAGTGCGTGTTTCCTGATGAACTTGCCCGATGTGATTTGCTCTGCCACACCCTCTTTTGCTATGGCAAACAGCAGTTCCTTATTCCTATTTGAAAGCAATGACAACCTTAATCTATAAGAATGCTCGTTTTCAGCAAGTATATCGTCTATGGCGGCATCTATTGTTTCAACGGTGCAGACACCATTTTCTTTTGTAATGGAAAACGCTGTGTTAAAGCATTTCTGCATACAAAATGTATTGCCACTGAATTTACTGTAAACAGATTCCACCACATCGTTAGCCAGCACCTTATTATAATTAGAGAAAAGCCTTATTGCAAACTCGGCATATTTTTCAATAGGTATCTCATCTAAGCCTAATGATGATGTGCTGGCATAAAATGGTCTGGAGTAGGAATTGAACATCTCTGCAAGTATGTGCCGTTCTGAGCCTGCAAATATAAAATCGGCGTTCTTGCAATGTTGTATATGTGTTCTTAATATGGCCTCTATATTTTTTTCAGGATATCGGGTTATTTGTTGGAACTCATCTATTGCAATTATACAACGCTTGTCGGCTTTGTCAATGTATTCAAAAATCTCGTCAAGGGTGTATTCAGGATTAGTAATGTTTCCAAATGAAAAACTGAATTTGGGTAATCCTGTGGCTATATCAATGGTAAACTCACCAGAAAGAGAACGGACTGTTCTGATAAACAGTTCCATCATTTTTTTGCTTTGAGGCTTTAGTGTGTCAAATATCCTTTTACCAAAAATGTAAGTGAATTCCTTTAGACTTGATGTCTCAAGTATATCGCAGAATATGGTATAGTGGTTATCTTGGATCTGCTTTTGATTAAAACAAAAGTTTATAAGCCCTGTCTTGCCAACCCTCCTATTAGAAGTCAGCACCACATTATTCCCATTTAAAAGCAATCTTGTCAGCGTGTCTCTCTCTGATATTCTGTCGCAGAATAGTTCTTCGGGTATTTCTCCTTTGATTATAAAGGGATTTTCTATTGGATTCATAATCATATTATTTTTTCTGCAAATATAATTATGAATTTTTAATTATGCAAATCTAATTATGAAAATCTCATAAAAAATATATTGGTAGTTTTTACGTTTTGAGCATTAAATACCCCGAAAGTTTTTTGTCCAACTTTTGGAGTTCATATCAAACAAGGCTCTTTTTTTGTATCTTTGCATATTATGAGAAAAGCAGGTTCAATTATTCTTTGGGTTATTTTGGGATGTTTTGCAGCCTCAATAGTGACAGTTACGCTCACTAAATTCATTCCCATTGCCTACACTCCGTTTATGCTCAGGCGTTCAATTGAGTACAAGATGGACGGTAAGAATTATGAGTTCCGCAAAGATTGGGTTTCCTTAGACAAAATAAGCAAAAATATGCCACAAGCGGTAATGGCATCAGAGGATAATCTCTTCCTGCAACATCACGGATTTGATTGGAAATCAATAGAGAAGGCTCGCAAACACAATGAAAAAGGGAAGAAAATACACGGCGGCAGCACCATAAGCCAACAAACGGCAAAAAACGCCTTCACATTCGGCAGCCGCACATATATTCGTAAGGGCATTGAAGCCTACTTCACCATTCTTATAGAACTAATATGGGGTAAGGAGCGCATAATGGAGGTATATCTTAATGTGGTTGAGTTAGGCAATAATATATATGGTGTGGAGGCGGCCTCAAGGCACTATTTCAAGCATAGTGCGTCAATGCTGGACAGACGTGAGGCTGCAACCCTTGCGGCGGTTCTTCCAAGTCCACGCAAATACAGAGTGGTGAATCCAGGTCCGTACGTCACACGCCGCACCTCTCAGATAATGCGACTTATGAAGTGCATAGGACCACAGAAGTTCGAATAAAATCCGCTGCATTTTTGTAAAATAAGACATTGAAACACGATGATTTTTGTAAAATAAGACATTGAAACACGGCAATTTTTGTAAAATAAAACATTGAGACACGATGATTTTTGCAAAATAAGTAAATAGGTATTATTTTTTTATTAACTTTGCACCACATTCAAACATATTTATCAGATATGCAAAATCAACAGGTAATAATAGATAAAAGAGTATTAGAAACAATACTTCTGGATCAAAAAGCAGAAGTGGAGCAATGGTCAAATGACAAATTTTGTCCCCGTGGTGAAAAAGACCTTATTGACCTTGACAGTCCGCAGGCACAAGTTGTTATAGGAGTCCGTAGAAGCGGAAAGTCAACATTATGCAAACAAACACTTGTTAGTGCTAATTTTAAATTTGCATACGCTGATTTTGATGACGAACGGATGAAAGGGCTTGGCACAAATCAACTAAATGATATACTTGAGACATTATATAAGATATATGGTGATTTTAGATATATTTTTCTTGATGAAATACAAAATATAGATGGTTGGCCCCTGTTCGTAAACAGATTGTTAAGGAATAATATACACGTGATATTAACAGGCAGCAATGCTAAGTTGTTAAGTACAGACCTTGCCACGCACCTTACTGGCAGGAGTAGTGAAATAGAACTATATCCTTTTTCTTTTAGAGAATATTGCACAATAAATAGCATTGACTACACTTTGCATACTACTAAGGGTATAGCAGACTTGAGGCGTTTATTTGATAAATATATGGCTAAAGGTGGTTTCCCGGAACTGACAATAATAAAAGATGAGAAAAGATATATATCAAACCTAGTTGATAATATATTGAAACGAGATATTGAGCAACGATATAACATTACCTTCACCGCACAATTTGAAAATCTTGCCAATCATTTGCTTAATATATCTCCGACGGTAGTATCAGCGCAAGATTTAGCTGATGTATTCAATTTCAAGTCCGCTCAAACTGTCCGTAATTACATTAGTTACCTGAAACAGGCCTATCTGTTGATTGGTGTTAAAAAATTTTCTACCAAAAGCAAAATACGCATAACACAAGAAAAATTATATGCTGTTGATGTTGCCCTAATGAATCAAAGAGACAATGCATTTGCAAGTGAAAATATGGGGTGGAGGCTTGAAACCATTGTGCTTATTCAGTTGATGCGTAAATGCAAGTCTGAAGGCTTGGATGTTTACTATCTTAAAAATCGTTCTGGTGAATGTGATTTTATTTTGTGTGATGGGAATAAGGTGATACAGTGCATACAGGTTTCATACGATATCTCATCAGAAAAAACACGCAAACGTGAAATTAAAGGCTTAATGCTTGCTCACAAGCAGACACATTGCAAAAACCTGCTCTTGCTTACCGACCACGAATATGGTGAGTTTGAGGCAGACGGTGTGAAAATAACAATACAGCCAGTGTACGATTATATAATATAAGAAACACGACACTGCGGAATATATTTATTGCGATTCGGAAAAATTTTATTGAAATACGATAATTTTATTTTGTAATTCAATAAATATATTATACCTTTGCATCGTGAAACAAAACAAACAATCATGATGCAATATGAAAACAAAGACAACACTCACTTTTAAAATTTTATGCACCGTACTTCTGACGGCTTCATTGGCGTATTGCTTCTGGTATCCTTTTGCCTACGCAATAAGCTCACTTGAAAAAGGTGGAGAAAACTCAATACACTTTGTAGATATCCTGCCTGTGCCTTACTATTGTATAAAACTATTACCAACATCAGATTCTACAAAACTCAGTATTGAAACCGAAAACAAACTGACTGGTGAAAAAGTGACAATAATACCTATTGATAATAGCGGAGAAGTAATATATACATTTAGGAACACATCTAATTCAATATGGAGTATGAAATCTTACATTTTCTACACAATATATATTTTCTCAGCATGTGCTTTAGGAATTGCATTCTTCATACTATTTATAAAACTTATACGTTCATTTTCAACAAGCCTGATATTTGACAGAACAAATAGCAGACGTTTACTTTGGATGGGAATCTGCATGATAAGCATCGGCGTGTTCAAAACTGCCATGATTATATCACAAGTACTGACGGCAAGGGCTGAGATACAACTTGACGGATATGAGATAACCTATCCTCCATTTGATATGGAATGTATCCTGTTTGGAATAGGTATTCTTGTTATGAATGAAATATTGCGTCTTGCAACTTCCATTAAAGAGGACCAAGACCTTACAATATAATTGATTAATTATGGCTATTGTAGTTAATCTTGACGTAATGATGGCCAAGCGCAAGATATCGCTTGGAGAACTGGCAGATAAAGTAGGCATTACGCAGGCGAACCTCTCAATTCTGAAAACAGGTAAGGCTAAAGCCGTCAGATTCAGTACACTTGAGGCACTGTGTGAGGCACTTGACTGTCAGCCATCAGATATTTTAAGTTATGAGAAAGGAGGTCAGAATGATTAAACATTATTTTGAGGCAATATATTTGCCTATGTTTAGAAGCAGCCGTGCAAAAAGCATAAACCGGTCTAACACATTTGACGGCTGGATATCAGTCTTTATCGCCATTTATATGATAGGCCTAGGATTTTCGTCTCTCTCCATTTTCACTGACTACATTGAAGATATACTCCCATTAGATGCTTTTACAATTGCGGTACCGGCTATTATAGCACTTGATTTTATAATCAAATTGACTTTTTGCAAAGACAAAGACAAACACTTGGTAGCGTATATGACATTGCCGTTAAAAAGAAGAGGTTACATTACTTTTTCATTCGCTCGTTTATGCTGCTCTATTGAGGTGTTAAGCATGGTTCTTTTAGTGTTAGGACCTTGTTTCTCTCTTATTGCACCAACATACGGATATACGGCTACATTTGCTTGGCTTATCATCTTTTATGTTTGGTCAATAACCAATTCCATTATTGTACATGAACTGAAATATCTGCCATACGGTTTTTCTCTATTATTAACCATAACAATAGCATATACCGCTTGGGCATTTATAACATGTTACACTGGTTTTGCTTCTTTACCAATCAGAATGTCAAGCGAATCCCACCCATCACTTTCACTATTGGTATCTGTTGTTATGTTTTTTGCAATCAAAGAATTATACATTTGCATTGTCGGAGCGGAGAGATATGCTATATTGGAGAATAGAAGCACAACATCAGGTTGGGGTGTGCGGTTATCCGGTCTTTTTGGTGATTCGCATCTGTTAAAATTGAGAATAAGAATGCTGTTTAATTCACCGGCAAACGGAATAACATTACTAATTGTGTGTATAGGTTTCCCCCTAATCGGACGTTATGGACCCTCTTTTATGTCCGGAATGCATTCTGTACACAACTTGTCATTTTTCCTTTTTTTATACATGTTTTATTTATTGATATTTGGCGCCCATACATTCAATATGGAATCCACTTGTTTTGACAGACTGTCAACCCTGAATATTGATTACTCAAAAATTGTAAGGACAGATTTTTTTATTAATATTATTTATATTTCCATCGCTCTTATAACAGATTGCATATTGAATCCGCAAAACGAATGGCTGGTGATATCAATAGCACTGTTTTCTGCCGGTCCAATGGCTTGTTACACATTATTTGCATCAACTTTCATTTTTCAAAAAGTTGATTGGAGTCGCAAGGGTTTGGAACTAAACGACAACAACCAACACAATTTTGCCAAAAAGCTATGCACACTTGTCCCCTTGATTGTTATACCCACGCTTGTTTTCAGACTTCTTTCAGAAAAAACCGCCATAACATTTTCCTTGACCATCGGGGTGGCATTTATTTTAACATACCCATTATGGACAAAACTCATTGCAGATAGATTTTTAAGGAAGAAATACAAATACCTCTCAATATACAGAGATAAATTTTAACACTATGATAGAGATAAAAGATTTAAAAAAGAGTTTCAACGGCTTGACGGCTGTAGATGTGGAATCCCTCAATATGAACAAAGGGGAACTTATAGGATTGGTGGGCAACAACGGAGCCGGCAAGACAACGCTGATGCGTCTTATGCTTGATTTGCTAAAGGCGGATAGCGGATACGTAACAATTGACGGTGAAGATGTCTCTAAAGGAGAGAAGTGGAAAACCATTACAGGTTCATTCCTTGACAGCGGTTTTCTGATTGACTTTTATACCCCCGATGAACTGCTCGACTTTATTTGTGACGCTTATAAAATTGACAAAACACTACGCACAGAGTATAAAGAGCCGTTCAAGCAACTCTTTACAGATGAACTTTGGGGTAGCAAAAAATACATCTCCACCCTATCGTCCGGCAACAGGCAGAAAGTGGGTATTGCATCAGCCATTATCTCCCACCCCGATGTCATAATACTTGATGAGCCGTTCAACTTTCTGGACCCGTCATCACAGGTTGAAGTTCACCGTTTACTTAAGGCAGAGGCGGAAAGAGGTGCTCTTGTAATTGTCTCAAGTCACAGCATAAGCCAAATATCAAACCTGTGTTCAAGAGTGCTGCTTATGGAAAAAGCAAGGATTGTAAATGATATAGACAACAAAAACGGAGAGGCGGAAACCATTCTCTCTACATATTTTAATGCATAATTATATTACAGATATGAATAAGAAATTTTTTAAATTCAGCACATTTCTATTACCTGTGTGCATCAGTATGCTAACATTATCATCATGCGATAATGAAAAAGAGTGTTACGATGGTGTAATTGAGAAAGGAGAACTTAAAGAGGTAGCCTCATTCAAACGTACCGTTTGCGGAGATCAATATATGGCGATAACAGACTCATCAATTATTATTGCAGACAATGACGGTGTTGAGTGTTATGATTATGAAGGCGTATCCAAAAGCAAAACTGCTATAAAAGATATCAGAGGAGTCTATTCATTTGACATTGACACAGATGGTTATTGGTTTTACATCTTCTCTTGTAAGAACACAGTTATTCACACATCATTCAATGGAGATACCCTGCTTACAACAGATAAAGTAAACACCCGCAACAATATTGGTTATTTAGGAAACGGCAAATTGCTTGTTCCTGAGATGGTTGGTGATTCACTCTTCTGTTTGAATGTTGTAAATGTAAAGAGTGGTGAAAGCACTCCTTCTTTTGACCTTTTAAAGTCATTTGGATATAATGTGTCTGACCCATTTGGAGGTTCCTTTTCTGTAACTAGTAGGTTTGGTCAACGCATTGACGGCAAAACACTATTCTACTGCTACTTCAACAGCAAATTTGTTGTAGTTGAGGGAGACTCGGTTTTCAGAATAGGCGAAGATTACCGTCACCTGCCTGTTGCAAAGACCATTATGATGGGACATAACCACCGTATTGACCCTATGAACTGCGGAATAGAAGCTGGATGTGCAGACTCTACCGGCGTATATCTGGTTACGCCAAAATTCAAATGCGACCGCTGGTGTGAGGCTGGTGAGGAGAGGAATCTTGACGTATATGATTCTCAAACATTTGAGTATAAAGGCAGTTGGGAACTTCCTGTAAGCAGAGGACGCTATGTTAAATCCATTTCAAAATGTGGCAGTAAAATCTTTATACTCTACACCAGCGGAAACGAGGGAGCCGAGGTTAAAACCGTAGAATTTAAATAATTTGAAACATAAAACACCTTAAAAAAATGAAAAAGATTATTTTGAATACACTAACACCACTATCTTTGATTTGTGGACTCCTAATACTGATAATGACACTATGCTCTCTTATATTTTCATCGGGAGTATCTGATATGAATTATGCCCAAACATTTGCCGCCTACCTAGGAAGTTGGGTCCCTGATTGGATTCTGTCTGCTATAACATTTCTGATGGGAGTCTCCGTTGTGTTGATTATTGCAGACAAAAAATGGTGGATTAGCTGGCTTGTCCTTATTATAGCAACCATACTACCACTGTTCGCATTTATTATGGAGCATTACATCATTGTATCTCCTGTACCTGAATGGGAAAAAGGAATAATATTGGGGGATTCTTTTGTATTTACTCTTTTTATTGTATTAGAAGTGTGTGCCGTAGCGGCTTTGGTTACAACACTACTCCTCCCAGATATATCTGAGACAAAAGCAAATAACTAATATAAACCAATCATAAACGGATATGAAAAAGAGATTTTTCATTTTAGCATCAATCTTTGTAAGCCTCTGCGTCTATAGCCAGGAGCAGATGCCTCAACTACCGTATGACAGCAATGTGAAGTTCGGAAAACTTGACAACGGACTCACCTACTACACCCGTAAAAACAGTTATGTGCCTGGCAGAGCGGAGTTCTATATAGTCCAAAACGTTGGTTCAATTCTTGAGAAGCCGGAGCAGCGCGGACTCGCCCACTTTCTTGAGCATATGGCGTTTAACGGAACCAAGCATTTCCCAGACAAGGCGTTGATTAACTATCTTGAGACCATCGGGGTGAAATTTGGGGCTAACCTTAACGCCTACACCTCAGTTGATGAGACGGTCTATTACTTTTCTGACGTGCCTGTGACTCGTCCGCAAACCGTAGATTCATGTCTGCTTATTCTGCGTGACTGGTCTGACGGCATAACGCTTGCCGATTCTGAGATTGAGAAGGAGCGTGGTGTAATTGAGGAGGAGTGGCGCACACGTGACAACGCCATAATGCGTATGTATGATAAGATTCTTCCTGAAATCTACGCTGGTACAAAGTATGCAGACTGTATGCCAATAGGTGATATAAAGGTTATTCGCGGATTCAAGCCAGAGGCGTTGCGTTCTTACTATAGGGAGTGGTATCGCCCTGACCTTCAAGGTATTATAGTGGTCGGCGACATTGACCCAGACTATGTACTAAGCAAACTGCAGGAGACATTCAAAGATTGCAAGGTGCCTGAAAACGCCTCTGAGAGGATTTGGTATCAGGTTACAGACAACAAAGAGCCTATAATTGTGACTTCACGAGACAAGGAGAACACAAGTGCCGGAGTCCTTATTGATTTCAAACATAATGTCTTTCCAAAAGAGAAGACAAACAGTGTTGAATATCTAATAAATGATTTTGCCAACACCCTTATTGAGACTATGCTCAACGCACGTTTTGATGAGATTCTGCAAAAGCCGGGCGCTCCGTTCAGTTTCCTCTACGCATCGGACGGTAAGTTCTTATTATCTAACACAAAAGAGGCTTTTGAATACTATTCAGGCTGCACTGACCAAAATGTAAGAGCCACGCTTGTTAAAATTTTAGAGGAGAATGAGAGAGTGACCCGCTACGGCTTTACCGCAAGTGAGTTTGAGCGTGCCAAGGCTGATATTCTGACAGCAGTTGAGAAGAGGTACAATGAACGTGATAAGACAAAGAACCGTGCTTACTCAACTGAATACATTAATAATTTTACAAAAGGTGAGCCATTTCCTGGCATTGAGTTTGAGTATGTAATATACAAGCAACTTGCAGGAATGCTTCCGCTTGAGCAACTCAATGAGATGGCACGCCACCCTATTGACAGTGGCAATGTGGTTATATGGATGCGTGGAACAGAGAAAGAGAAGGTTGAGTTCCCGACAGATGAAGAGGTTCTTTCCATAATGGACAGCATTAAAAAAGCGGATATCCCCCCATACGTTGATAATGTTATTACTGAGCCACTTACAAGTGATATAACAGCAGGTAGTATAGTATCAGAAAAACTGATGCCAGATTCATCATACCATATTGTACTTAGTAACGGTGTGGAGGTGGACGTGCGCCCCACAACGCTCAAGCAAGATGAGATTCTTATGACGGCGGTTGCCAATGGCGGAATATCAAGTATATATAAAAAAGGTGATAATGTCTCCACCATGCAACTCTTAGATGATATGGCTGCCGTAGGCGGACTTGGCAAATTCTCAACCACAGACTTGAGGAAGGCGCTCGCAGGCAAGAAAGCAAATGCAGGTATGGAGTTTGGTGAGTATGTCACCTCTATGTCAGGTAATTCAGTGGTCAAAGACCTTGAAACCCTTATGCAACTCATCTACTTGAATTTCACTGACATAAGGCAAGATGACGATGCATACAAATCTCTTCTTGCCCAATATGACGCATATCTTAGGAACGCAGAGGTTAGCCCTAATGTAGAACTTGCTGATTCCATTGCGAGTGTAATTTACGGGAATAACCCGTTCAAGCGCCGTTTTAAAACAGAGAATCTCTATGAAGCCTCATACCCCGATGGCTTGCAAATAATTAAGAAACTGACAGGCAACGCCGCCAACTTCAAATTCGCATTCACCGGTAACATAGATATGGATAGCATTCGCCCGCTTCTATGCAAATATGTGGCGTCACTGCCATCGGGGAAGAAGAAATCAAAGATAAAGGATTTAGGAACCGCACCAGCAAAAGGAGAACGCAAGGTTGCCTACAGAAAGGTTATGGAGAACCCAAAAACATCTGTAATAATAATCTCTGACGGCAAATTCAACTACACTCTTGAAAACATTGTGAATATGAAGGCACTTGACCACATACTGGACATTGTCTATTTTGAGAAGGTCAGGGAAGAGGACGGTGGCACATACGGAGTTCACTCTCAGTTTACAAAAGACGCACTGCCCTACCAGCGCTTCACCCTCACAATGCAGTTTGACACAGACAGCGCTAAATATGAGAAACTTGTGCCAATTCTGTTTGCGGAGCTGAAAAACATTGCTGATAACGGTCCACGCCCTGAAGATGTGCAGAAATCAAAAGAGTATTTCCTTAAGGTCTATGCTGACGCACAAGTTACTAACAACTATTGGCTTGGCATCAAAACAGAAGAGTACATAACAGGTTTGAATATGGACAATGGCTATGTAGATGCTGTAAACGCCATATCTGTTGAGTCCATAAAGGCTCTGGCAAACACCCTTCTAAAAAGTATGCAGACAAAACAGGTTGTGCAGGTGGGTAAAAAATAAAGCAAGTTTAATAAATTACTTAAGATTCAAAAGCGGTGTGGTTCCTCCTGAGTATGTCGGCAGTTTTCCATCCCATTTTTCAATGGCACCCTGACGTACAAGGAGTTCGTTCAATGATGCGGCAACAGTTCTATTATAATAGGCTTCACCATCAGCCTTTATGCGTAATGCCTCAGCTGTTCCCTTTGCCTGAGCTATTGCTATTTTTGCATCTGCTTCAGCCTTCGCAACCTCATTTTCAGCCTTTAACGCAGCCTGAACAGCTTCATTCTTTGCATCAATCATTGCTGTAAGGCTTGCGGGAGGCTCTATCTGAGAGGTGAATTGCTCAATATTGAAACCCTCGCTTGCCAGTGTAGTGTCAAGCATCATCTTAACATCATCCTCAAATTGCGCACGGTGGGCTATCAGTTCGTCTGCAGTGTATTTATTAGCATTTATTCTATATGCATCATAAATTGCGGTACGCATATATGACTGCTCTATCTCTTCAAGTGATTTTCTGTATTTACCAAAAACACTTATGGCATAGCCCTTGTTTAGTTGATATGAGAGCGTAGGGTCCATTTGAAACTTACTTCCGTCTTTTGTCTGGACAACAAATGGCTTATAACTGACATTTCTGACACGAGTCTCATACGTATATACATCGGTGGTTATTGGGTTATAAAATGTGTAGCCGGAACAGGTAGTGGCATCAAGCTGACCCTTATCATTCAATCCTAGTTTGTTGAACTTAATTCCAATTTCAGCTGAATCAACAAGTGTGCATTTAACAAGACATGTAGGTACAAGAATAAAACAGATTATTAACACTACAACACTTGGAAACGCTTTCTTAAAGCCGTTCTCAATTTTTTCATTAGACGAATTAAATTTCATATAAACCATAATTTTTTACGGGTACAAATTTACTCAATTATTTTACTCTGCCAAAACTAAAAATTTATACTATCTTTGTTCCTGTACGCTTCCCTATAAACAGGACAAATCTTAATTAGACAGAAAGTATTATCTTTGCACCCGATAAGACAACAAAAAGCATAAACGACAGAACAGGCAATAATAGAAAACATTAATTCTCAGATGCGTTGAGAAATGAATAACGTCCTCAAACAACTTGTAGAACTATGAATTTTACAACACGTCAAATATTGACATTATTTGCTATTGCAAATATCTTGACAGCCAACGGGGCTTCTGTTTCCTCTGTTGTGGTTGACAAGTCCACAGGGAATGCGATTCCGTTTGCCTATGTGACCAATAGCAAAAATTACACATTCACGAACTATGATGGTGTGTTTGAGTTACCAGCGGACGATGGTCAGATTAATATTTCACATATTTCATACAATGATGTCATCGTTTCACCAAGTGCCATTGAAGACACTATTTATCTTGAAGAATCCAGATATGATTTAAAAGAGTCGGTTGTCATTCCCGATGCCGTCATAATGAAACGTTTGAAGGCAGCCAGAGATAAATACCTTGCAATCAAAACTAATGAGAATGTATTGAAGAACTGGTATTACACGCAACTTACTTTTGCAAATGACACTTGCACTGAGTTTCTTGAGGCACTTTTCACTGGAAGTGACGGATATCGTATCCCTGAACTGAGAGTGCAGGATGGTCGCTGGGCTAAGATTCAACAGTATGACGGACGTACTCCGCTTTCAATGACCAATGCGTATGCCTTTTGCACCATTTCACCATTTGAGAAGGGTATGTCTAAGAAACAGAATAGCCGTAGGAACAGACTATTTTCACTGTATGATAATTTTGAAAAACTTTTCGATGTGACGATTGATAAAATCATTAATGATGGCTCTTCAAATGAGGCGGTTCGATATAAACTTACCACAAAAGAGAAGACAGGACTGGATTACATTTGTCTTACTATAAGGACCAAGGATTTGAAGTTGCTTGAATACAATATGAGCTTATCTGATAAGTTATTCGTAGATTATTATAATAGGCAGGTCATAAAAAACAACGTAAGGGTGACTATCTCATATAACACCCTTGCCGGACAGCCGGAAATAAATTACATAAACACTGAATCTGAAGTTGCGTTTATGGAAGACGAAAACTACAAGCGTGTTGGATTCCGTGTTCGCACATTTATGTCAAAGACCGATTACCGTCCCAATGGCAGAGGAAAGAAAATTGACCTCAACAACAATTTGCTGCACATTCTGTATTGGGGAGATTTTAAAATCAAGTCATGGGATAACAACCCATACATCAAGCGATCTGAGGAAGAGTCTGGAATTGTGGAGTTCTTCACAAAGGAAAATCTGTTCCAACATCACCCTTAAACTCCGTCAAAATAACAACAAACACTAAATTATATGAAATCAATTATTAAAAAAACAGTGCTGACTTTAATGGTTATTGCACTTTACGGAGCCATGTATGCTCAAACAAGAACCGTTATATGGGATAATGTCAATCAAATCCCCGTATCTTATGCCAATGTTTACAAAATAGAGAATGGGGCTGTAAAAGGAACAATAAGTGATAACAACGGAATTTGCAACGTGGATTTTCCTTTTAAGGAACTGACAATATCACACATAAACTACGAGACTTCAACTACCAGTAAAATAGGAGACACTCTGTTCCTGACTCCTAAATCATATATTCTGCAAGAGATAAAAATATCCAGTAAAGAGCCAGAATGGATAAGACCTTTCCTTAAGAAAATGGTTCAAAAGAACAGCGATGTAAATAAGGTAATTTCCACAACATTCGACTACGACTATATGACCAGATGCATAAACAGTGAGAGTGGATACTGGTTTGAAAGTCAAGGATTATTACTTGATGCTCCTAAAAAAAACTATTTTGTATCTCCATCTACTGCAAAAATTCACTTCAAAGACAATACTGCCGGATGTGATTTCACATGTATGAGAAGAATACTATATGAAGACTTTATGAGAACATTGACAAAAAAATTCATTAAAAGTCATACTTTTTCTGAAATTGACATACCTGATAATGATAATCCAAACATAGTACAAATAGGTTTTGAGTCATTAAAATACGGCGACGGAGACTGTGGATATATGAGAGTTGATACAGCACATTGCACTATTCATTTAGTACACAGGGAAACGAAACTGGATTATAACATTCATAATTATGTTGACGGTTTTGCCCGTTCAACCATACACTCTATTATGGGATATGATTTCAAAACATGGACAATAGCCACTGATATTACATACAATAACACAAATGGGTTATGCTATGCGACTAATGCAAAATATAAAATTTTCTATGTTATAGAATCTTCTAAAGGGAAATTTTCAGGAAAGAAATTTGAATCCAAAGAAGCAGAGCTAAATTTGAAACCTGCCATTAGTGAAAAACATACAAGTGAATTTATAGAACTTCCACCATTTCAACTAATGCAGATTATTCAAACCAAATCAGAACGGGAAAAAGAAGAAAGTCTTCAGAACATTGACAAGGAATATATTTTGTATTAGTGTATTTTTCCTGTAGGAATTATCACACCGAAATCTTGATATGATTTTAAAATTTTAGAACTATGTATTGCATAGTTCTAAAATTTTATTTATCTTTACACCCGATAAGATAACAAAATGTATAAATGATAGAACAGGCACTCATAGAAAACATAAACTCACAAATGCGTAAAGGCCTTTTGGAGTATAGCATACTGTTGCTTATTAAAAAGAAGGCATCATACTCCTCTGATATAATAGAGGAGCTGAAAAAGGCTGAACTTATAATTGTGGAAGGAACGCTCTACCCTCTTCTTAGCCGATTAAAGAACAATGGTGTGCTTACCTACTCTTGGGTGGAATCCACGCAAGGTCCGCCACGTAAATACTACCAGCTTACAGAAGACGGAGAGAAACTGCTTGCTGAGATGGAAAAAACATGGAACTCTATAGAACAAACAATAACACATATAAAACAATGAACACAACTGTAAACATAAATCTGGGCGGTATGGCATTCATTATAAATGAAGACGCCTACAAAAGTCTGCAACAATACATACACTCATTTGAAGAGAAATATGATGATAAGGAGATAGCCAAAGACATAGAGTTCCGTCTTGCAGAGTTGTTTACTGAATATCTGAGAAAACTCAGCAGACAAGTGATAGAGATGTCTGATGTGGAGAATGCCATAAAACAGATTGGAGAACCAAACCCGGAAGACCAACCAGAGACAGCAAAGACACAACCTAAGAAAAAGAAAAAATTATATAGAGACACCCTCAACGGTCTTATAGGCGGTGTATCGGGCGGTCTTGCAACATACATGGGCATCGATACGGCAATAGTACGTATTGTGTGGGTATTACTATTTATACTTTGCAACCCTATAGCCGCACTTATATATGTTCTTATGTGGATTATATTACCCGATGCCAAAACACCGACACAACGCCTTGAGATGCAAGGGCTTGACATAACCACAGATAATCTGCAGAATGAGAGTGCCAATATAATAGCCAACAGAGGTAACAACGGCTGTCTGAGTATGCTTGGAAAAACATTTATTGTGATTTCCGTGTTATGCCTGTTATGTCCGTTATTGCTTGCATTTTTGCTAATACCTATATTCCTCTTAGGTGTATCGGGAATATCCGAAACCATATTTTTGGCACTTTCATCACTTGTCATAATACTATGTCCTATAATCGCACTAATCTATTACCTTAAAGGATTAAATAATTATGAGCACAATAATAAGAGAGGAAAAAGTGTTTACTATATATTATTGGCATTGTTTTTAGCAGGTATAGTATATATGTGCCTTAACATAAACTCCATTAGGAACAACATTGAAAATTGGGGAGATACCGTTGGAAATGTTTTTGACAGCACTCTACCCGATGACAGATACATTGATGACTCATTTTACGCTGACACAGACTCATTCACAATAACACTTAACACCGTATATTGCGGCGATTACGTACCTGCCGTATCAGGGACAGCGAACCGATGGGGAATCTCCGCAATGCATAGAGTGTCAGACAGTGTATGGGTTGTCAGAATACCGTCTGACGCATATAATGAGATAAAATTCCAGGACACTAAAGGGAACTGGAGCAATGAGATAGAGTTCTATGACGCTGACACACAATCGTGGCAGAAACTGAGCAACATTCATCTGAGCCCTAACACTGACCAAAGATTTGACTTTACCAATCCTCAGTTATACAGATGGAGCGGATGCCATAAATAGTGGACAGTGGACAGTTGACAGTGGACAATTAAAAAATTAAGTTAATATGAGGATTAATAACAAAATTACAACACTTCTAGTTATAGCAACGGTGGCACTGCAAGCGGTGGCACAGGACAACACTGATTTCAAGAATTGGACTCTGACACAGTGTTTGGATTATGCTTTGTCACACAATATAAATGTGTTGCAAAAACAGGTGGCTGAAAAATCAGCATACGAAGGTCTTGAACAGTCAAAACAGGCGTTTGCCCCAAATATAAACGCAAGCACAAATCAGAACTATGCCTACCAGAATATGCTGGGTCCGAACAACCAATCTGTTTACAGTGCTACATACGGCATAAACCTTAAAATGCCTGTCTTTTCAGGAGGCAAACTGCTCTACACTAAAAAACAGAATGAGATAATGCATAAAAGCAGTAAAGAGGATGTAAATGAAAGCAAAAAACAGATTCAGACAAGCGTATTAGAGGCCTACCTGCAAGTACTGTTTGATAATGAGACAGTTGAGACAAGTGAAAAAATCTATGAACTGAGCAATGCCGAATATGAGCGTTCAAAAGCAATGTATGAGGTAGGCAAGATAACAAAAAGCGCCTTGGCTCAGGTTGCGTCACAATGGGCGAGCAACAAATATAACCTGACAATAAGCCGCAACAACCTCAGAATTGACATTCTGAACCTGAAACAGGTTCTTGAACTTGACATTACTGATGATTTCAGCGTAAATATCCCGGAGATTGATGATGCTGAGATTCTGACACCACTACCTGATATGTTGGAGATTTACAATGCCGCAATGGCTTCAATGCCATCGGTAAAAGCCGCCGAACTCAATATAGAGAGTGCCGAACTTGGCAAACGTGTGGCACAGTCAGGCTGGATACCGTCAATATCACTTAACGCAGGGTTAAGCGGTTCATACGCCACAGGGCAAGGAATAAACATAGGAGAGCAGTTCAAGCAAACACTCGGACCTACCGCAGGTCTCTCTCTGAACATTCCTATTTATGACCAGCGTTCAACACAAACAGCGGTAAACAGAGCCAAACTGAGTATTGAGAGCAACAAACTCAACTATGAACTTGTAGATAAGGAGATTTCAAAAAATGTGGAGACACTATATGTGAACGCTCTCAACGCACAAGACAACTACATTACCGCAAAAGAAAAACTTGGTTACGCACAGGAGAGTTATGACCTTGTCGCCGCCCAATATAATGTGGGAATGAAGAATACGGTTGATATGCTGACAGAGGAGAAGAACCTTTTTGCGGCGGAGCAGGAAGTGACACAATGCCGCTACAAGGCAATCATATCAATTCAACTGCTTAATGTTTTGCAAGATAAAGAGATAAAAGTTGGAAATAATAACTAAATTATGTCTGTAATAGAACTAAAAAACATACACAAGACCTACAACGCAGGGGCTCCGCTTCACGTGCTTAAAGGTATCAACCTTACCATTGATGAGGGTGAGTTTGTATCAATAATGGGAGCGTCGGGTTCCGGCAAATCAACCTTGCTGAATATTCTTGGCATTCTTGACAACTACGATGATGGCACATATCATCTTGACGGTGAACTGATTAGAGATTTATCAGAGACAAAATCGGCAAAATTGCGCAATCAAAAAATAGGGTTTGTTTTTCAATCATTCAATTTGCTTGGTTTTAAAACGGCACAAGAGAATGTGGCTCTGCCACTCTACTATCGTGGAGTATCCCGTAAGGAACGTAACCGCCTTGCACTTGAATATCTTGACAAGATGGGGTTGAAAGAGTGGGCGGAGCATTTGCCAAATGAAATGTCAGGCGGTCAGAAGCAGGGTGTGGCAATAGCACGGGCGCTTATTGCAAAGCCTAAAATAATATTGGCAGATGAGCCTACCGGCGCATTGGATTCACAAACATCAAAAGAGGTTATGGCTCTGCTTAGGGAAGTGAACCGCACAGATGGCATAACAATGATAATAGTCACTCACGACCCTAATGTTGCGGCACAGACAGACAGAATAATAAAGATACAGGACGGTATAATTGAAAATGAGAAATGAGAAATGAGAAATGAGAAATGTTCCTCCCCTGGAGGGGAGGTTAGGAGGGGACCTTTCTCCTTTTTCCTTTCTCCTTTTTCCTTTAGTAACTTTTGGAGACTCTACAAGAAATATTAGATGCGTTAAAAGCAAATAAGTTAAGGACATTCCTTACTGGGTTTGCCATTATATGGGGTATATTTATGCTCATACTGCTTCTTGCAGCCGGTAACGGACTTAAGAACGGTATGGAGAGCAATTTCTTCTATATGGCAAAGAACACAGTTATGCTCTATCCTGGCAGAACCACTATGCCCTACGCAGGGTTCCAAAAAGGACGACAACTTAACTTCAAGGCTGAAGATATTGACTATATGGAACGGGAGATACGCAAAATTGCAAAGGTTGAGCAGTACACCCCTATTTTCAATATATGGAATGACACGCTGAAATATTACAAAGAGAACGATGTATCATCTCTTTGCGGCGTAAGACCCGGATATGAGGTTATGCGCAGTCTCAGCATTGAACGCGGGCGTTTCCTTAATGAGGCAGATGAGGTAAACCATAACAAGGTGGTTCTAATCCACCCTAAGACAGAGAAAAACCTTTTTAAGGGAGAGAGCGGAATAGGCAAAGTTATAAGTATAAATGACATACCATTCAAGGTTGTGGGCGTCTACACAGAGAAAAGTGAGTCTTGGAGACCCGATGTGTATATTCCGTTCTCCACATCACAGAAGATTTTCAATCCATCGGGGCTGATAACAGATATATCATTCTCCGTGGCAGGAATAGACACAAAAGAGAAGAGTGAGGAGTTGCAAAATCAGTTGCGACAAATTCTTGCCCGTCGTCTTAATTTTGACCCCGTTGACAAAGAAGCGGTGTGGATTCGTGACAATGTGTCAAACTCAATGCAATCAGCGGCTATATTCTCAGCCATAATTTTCTTTATATGGATTATAGGAATCGGGACACTTATTGCCGGTATCGTGGGAGTTGGAAACATTATGCTAATTACGGTTAAAGAGCGTACAAAGGAGTTTGGTATCAGAAAAGCGATAGGAGCCACACCCGCCTCCATACTAAAGTCGGTTATACTTGAATCTCTGATAATTACTGTGACTTTCGGCTATATCGGACTGTTTCTGGGCATCTTAATAAGTGAGACCGTGGCAAAAATTCTTGACAGTATGCCCAAAGGCGATGACCATAGGTTCACAACCTTTATGAACCCTACAGTTGATATTACCATAGCCATTATGGCGCTTTTCATACTTGTTATTGCAGGCACGCTTGCAGGATATATTCCCGCTCGCAAGGCTGTTAAGATAAAACCTATTGAAGCATTGCAGGCAAAATAATGTTTGATATTGATAACATACGGGAGATATGGGCTACAATAACAAAGAATAAGACCCGGAGTTTTTTCACAGCCTTTGGTGTGTTCTGGGGAATGCTTATGCTTATGGTAATGCTTGGATTCGGTTTGGGCATTGAGCGTAATATGCTGAATCAATGGGGAGACACTTCGGCTAATGCGGCTTTCTTTTTTCAAGGCACCACATCTATGCCATATAAGGGGTTCAAGCGTGGAAGACGCATACAATACAAACGTGACGACATCAAGGCGCTGATTAATCAATTCCCTGAGATAGAGAACATATCGCCTGTGATTTGGGGCAGCGTCAAGAAGATGACTCACGCTGACAAATCAACTGAAAACCTGCAAAGTTTAGGGCTGTCAAGTGCCTATAACGTAATCAACCCTTGCCGTATTCTGGAAGGCAGGTTTATAAATGACATAGATGTTCAACAAAACCGCAAAGTGTGCGTCATAGGTTCAAAAGTCAAGAACACACTTTTTGGCGGAAACGAAGCCACTGGTGCGCTTGTATGGGTAAACGGAACGGCATATACAGTCATAGGGGTTATGGAGAAGCAAGCGGACATAAATATTTTCAGCAACCCTGAGGAGTCAATCTACACTCCATATACAACTCTTGCACAATCCTCAAACCTTGGTGATAACATTGACTGCATAGGGCTTTCCGTATCTAAGAGTATAAACATACAGGATTTTGAGGATGAGGCGGTTGCGTTTCTTAAAGAGAGGCATAATGTGGCACCCGAAGATGAGCAAGGCATAGGACACTTTAACACAAAACAGTTTTTTGACACATTTGCCAACCTGTTTTTAGGTTTAAGGATTCTTATTTGGATTGTAGGTTTGGGAACACTTGCCGCAGGTATGGTGGGCATAAGTAACATTATGTTGGTTACAGTAAAGGAACGCACACAGGAGATTGGTATAAGGCGGGCATTGGGGGCGTCGCCATTTGTAATAATAAGACAGATAATGAATGAGAGTCTTGTTCTGGCGCTTATTGCAGGTGTGGTAGGTCTTACTACAGGTGTACTTATATCAATGGGCTTGGATTCAATAATGTCAGCGATGCCTGAGGAAGAGTCTTTTATTGATGGGGTCTATGTACCATTTAATGTAGCAATAGTAGTACTTGGCATTCTGATAATGAGCGGACTTCTGTCAGGGTTGCTGCCAGCGTACAGAGCAGTGCAGATTAAGGCGATAGACGCATTACGGGATGAATAGTGAAAAGTGAAAAGTGAAAAAAGAAAAGTGAAAAGTGAAAAGTGAAACGAGTTAAATTATATAAATTATGAAACGTGCATTAAGAATTATTTTGACAGTGCTGCTCGTAGCGGCAGTCGTGGGAACATTTGTGTATCTATGGCAGAAATCAAAGCCTGAAGAGGTGGTATTTGAATCTATTCAGCCTGAAATTAAGACAATTGAGAAAACGGCTCTTGCTACAGGAAAGATTCAGCCGCGTGATGAGGTTAAAATAAAGCCTCAGATTTCAGGCGTAATAGCGGAACTCTACAAAGAGGCTGGAGATGATGTCAAACAGGGTGAACTTATAGCCAAACTGCGTGTCATACCAGATATGAACACTATTGCAAATGCGGAGTCCTCACTAAAGAAAGCCAAAATAGCCCTTGAGAAGGCACAGATAGACTATGACCGTGAGAAACAACTATTTGACAAAAATCTGGTGTCAGCGTCTGACTTTGAAGAGTATGAGGTTACCCTGAAAAACGCCAAAGAAGAGGTGCAACGCAGTCAAGATGTCTATGATATAGCAAGTGAGGGTGCCACAAAAAGTTCTCAAAGCACAGGTACCACATACGTCCGCTCAACAGTCACAGGCACTATTCTGGACATACCTGAGAAGATAGGAAACTCTGTCGTACTTACCAACAGTTTCAATGAGGGAACCACTATCGCAACTGTGGCTGATATGAATGACCTGCTGTTTGTAGGCAACATAGATGAGACCGAAGTGGGCAAACTAACTCCGGGTATGGATATAAAAATACTTATCGGGGCACTTGAAGGCAAGACATTCAACGCCAAACTTGAATACATAGCACCAAAAGGAACAGAGTCAAACGGTGCGGTTATGTTTGAGATTAAGGCTGCGCTTCAGATTCCTGAGGGCGAGCATCTGAGGGCTGGGTACAGTGCCAACGCACAAATTACAATCGCTAAAGCGGACAGCGTTCTGGCTATCACTGAGAGTTCTCTTAAATTTGACGGTTCCACCCCATACGTTGAAGTTCTTAAATCCACCAACCCCGATGTCTATGAACGCCGCAATGTTGAGATTGGACTCTCTGACGGCATTTATATTGAAATTAAGGAAGGTCTGAATGAAGATGAGAAGATAAAGGAGAAGTGAATAGTGAAGAGTTAATAAAGAAAAAAGAAAAGTTCCCTCCTAACCTCCCTAAAGGGAGGAACATATTGTAAAAACCATTAACTTTTCACTTTTCTTTTTTAACTTTTAACTCATTAAATTCCGGAACCTCATTGAGGAATTGGTGTGTTCCTTTCTCAAAGTCAAACTTAACGCAAAGTGTGGTTTTTGAGTTTGTAAGAATGATATACGGGGCTTTAAGTTTGGTGTTGTAACTTATGGCCTGATTCATAACGGAAGAGTCTATTGTGACATCGGGGGACTTGAATTCAATGAGCATAACAGGTGTCACTCCTTTATAGACAATAGTGTCACAACGACGTGAGGCGCCATTGAGTTTCAATCCGGTCTCAGTTGAGATAGAGAGTTGAGAGTAGCCCTTGTTCTCCATAAGGTAGTGACAGAACCACTGACGCACACTCTCCTCCGGCGTGTCAGCCACCCACTTTTTCCTGAAAATGTCAAAAATGTAACATTTCCCGCCATCTATCTTTCTTTTAATCTCCATTTTTTGCAAAATTAAACATAATAAGGTGTAAGAGCAAAAAAAATCATTAACTTTGTACGCTTTATAGTTGACAATAACAGATAGTTATGAAAAAAATTGTACTTACGGTCACTCTGACTGCTCTCTTTATCGGGAACCTGTCAGCCCAAAAACTACTTACGCTTGAAAACTGCACAAATCTTGCATTAGGAGAGGACAAGCAACTTAAGATTGACATAGAATCAGAAGCGGCGGCAACTGATTTAAGAAAGGCGGCTTTTGCAAGTTTCTTCCCTAAATTCAACGCCAACGGTATGTATATGTGGAATCAGAATAATGTTGTGTTGCTGCCAAATGAACTGACAACCAAATTGGGTACATTCAATGCAAGCGACGGCTATTTCACTCCTTCAAAGGAGAGCATAATGGAGAAGATACTACCCGAACTCACAGAAGAGGGCAGAAAACTCTTGGGAGGCGCATATAATGACCTGCGTGACAAACTTACTTTTGACATTCATAACATATTTGTGGCTCAAGTGGGTGTTGTTCAACCAATTTATATGGGTGGCAGGCTTACTAACATATACAAAATGTCACAGAGTGCTGAGAAGATAGCCCAAATCAAGAGCAAGGGAGACAAGGAGAATACTGTAATAAAGGTTAATGAGGTGTTCCTGCTTACAGTATCACTGCAAGAGAAGGTGAAACTGGCGAACCAATACACAGACCTTCTGAAAAAACTGCTTGAGAATGTAGAGGCGGCGGTTGAGGAGGGTGTGGCAACCAAATCAGACATTCTTAAAGTCAAGGTTAAACTTAATGAGGCCGAACTACTGAAATCAACGGCTGAGAACGCACTTGCAACAGCAAAGATGACTCTCTGCAAATTGTGCGGTCTGCCGCTTAACGCTGATATAACGCTTGACACATCAAAAATTGACTCCTACTCACTTCTGACAGATGTAACATCAATTGACTCTACTGATGTAAAGAACCGCCCTGAAATAAAGATTCTGGAAGAGACGGAGAAGATGTCTCAGTCAGCGGTGAAACTCTCAAGCGCCGGATTGCAACCTAATATAATAGCCGCAGCAAACTATGTGGCTTCATCACCAAATGTCCTTGACGGCTTCAACAGTAGAATGTTGGGCGGATTCAATGTAGGTGTCGTGGTAAATATACCTATTGCCCACGCTGACGCAATTTACAGATATAAAGCGGCTAAGCACTCAGCCAATGTGGCAAGACTTGAACTTGAGGACGCTACCAAGGCGTTTACCGTAGAGGCAAGCCAAACCGCCTTCAAAGTGCAGGAGGGCAATAAGAACCTGAAGCAAGCCATACTCAATCTTGAGAACGCCGATGAGAACCTGCGTCTTGCACAGGAGGCTTACAATGAGGGTGTCGCCACTGTTACTGACGTAATGATTGCCCAAACAGGCTGGCAAACGGCATACGACCGGAAAATTGACGCGGCGATAGGATTGCGCAGCAATGAACTATTATTAAAGAAACAATTAGGAAAACTATCAGTAGAATAAATTACCCACTATGGAAGAGAGCAAATTTTCAAAAGAGAACAAAGACAGAAGAAACAGCCTGTTTGTTGGTTTAATAGCCATTCTTGAGGTGGTTATAATAGTCGCCATTATCGGCGTGTTTGTTTACAAACCCGAACCTGAGGTTATAGCAGGTGAAGCGGAGGCTTCTGAATACAGAGTTTCAGGAAAAATTCTTGGACGTGTTGAGGAGTTCTTTGCTGAGGAGGGTGAATTTGTACACAAAGGTGACACTTTGGTTGTAATTAGCAGCCCTGAGACTGAGGTGCAACTTGCACAGGCGCAAGCCGCAAAAAGTGCGGCGGACGCCGCTCAACAAAAGGCGTTGAAAGGTCCTAAGTCAGAGCAGGTGCAAAGTGCCTTTGAGTTATATCAGAAGGCCAAGACAGCTAGAGAAATAGCAGAGCAATCATATCAGCGTGTTCAGCGTCTCTATGACAAGGGTGTTGTATCACTTCAAAAAAGAGATGAGGCAGAGGCACTCTATAAATCGGCTCAATCTTCAGAGAAAACAGCAAGGCTTCAATACAATATGGTCAGAAACGGTGTTGATGAAGAGGGCAAGGCCGCCGCACAGGCAATGGTTGACCAGGCTGACGGAGCCATAAAGATGGTTAATGAAATTATGAAAGAGAAGTTCCTTGTGGCGCCTATTGATGGTGTTATTGAAGGAATATTCCCACATAAAGGTGAGTTAGTCGCTCCTGGAGCACCTGTAATGAGCATTGTTGATGAGAGTGATATGTGGTTCGTATTCTCAATAAGAGAAGACAAACTTAAAGGCTTCAGAGTAGGTTCTGAATGGATAATTAAAGTTCCCGCACTCGGCAAACGCACATACAGAGTAAAAGTAACCCACATTAAGGCTATGGCAAGTTACGCTACTTGGCGTGCCACTACAGCAAGTGACCAATATGATGTCCGCACATTTGAAGTCAAGGCTCGTCCTATGGAGACAATTGAAGGATTGCAACCCGGTATGACAGCCATCATTCGTCAGAATGACCAAGACGAGGAATAAATTGGGTGCCTGGAAAGATATAGTAAATGTAGCGAAGCGTGAGACAAACACAATGTTCTCACGTCCTCTCTACCTTATTGCAACAGTAGTTGTAATGCTGCTTTGTTGCTTCTTTTTTGCCACTCTTCTGCAAAAAGGAGTGCCTGAGCGTATGCCTGTCGGGGTTGTTGATTTGGACTTCACAACCACATCACGCAATGTGGTACACCAACTCAACTCTATGCAAATGGTTGAGGTGAAAGGTCACTATCACTCCTACGCAGAGGCGAGAGACGCACTGCAACGTGGTGAGATATACGGATTCCTTGTAATTCCACGCCATTTTTATAATCAACTAGGAGGGTTGAAAAGACCTAAACTGAGTGTCTATACCAATAACACATATACTGTTGCCGCTAATATGGCGTACAAACAGTTGCTTATGATGTGTAACCTTGTTTCAGGTGCGTTACAGTTGCAGGTATTCACAGCCGCAGGACTTACAGAACCGCAGGCAATGGCTCTTATACAGCCTATCGTGGTTGAGACACACCAAATAGCCAACCCAAAGGCAAATTACGCCATCTATCTTATAGGAACAATACTACCTGGTATTCTCGGACTTATTATTCTGTCCACCACAATATTCTCAATAGGAATTGAGATGAAGAACAAGACCTCACTTGATTGGCTTGAGACCGCAAACGGCTCTATGCCGGTTGCTCTTACAGGTAAAATATTCCCATACAGCGTATTATACATAATATTAGGAATATGCTGCAACACGCTTATGTACAAGGTGCTTGACTTCCCTATTGCCGGTTCATTCTTTGCAATGAGTATGAGTCTGCTTATTTATGTATGCACAATGCAAGCCGTAGCGGTACTGATAATAGGGTTGCTACCATCGGTGCGTACAGCGTTAAGCATAGGTGCTTTGTATGGTATGCTCGCCTTCTCAATGTCAGGTTTCACATACCCTGCAATGGCTATGCTGCCGGCATTCAGGTCACTGACCTGGCTATTCCCGTTAACACACTACTACCACGTATATGTTAATGAGGCTCTGCTTGACGGACCGGTGCAAAACACTATTCTGCCAATCATATATATGCTTCTTGCGCTTATTCTTCCACTATTCATAATAAAAAGGTTGCGTTATGCCGCCGTAAATCTTAATTACCCTACCAAATAATGGCGTTGTTTCCTAATATATGGCAAAATGTGAGCAAGACGGTACGTTTTGTTTGGAAGGTAATTGCAGATACCATCTACGCTGTGTTCCACGATTCAGGTGTGATAACCATCTTTTTTGTGGCAAGCCTTATATATCCTGTGCTATATGGATTTCTTTGTTGGGAGAACACCGTTAAAGAGGTTCCCATCATAGCCGTTGATTTATCGGGGAGTAAGGAGAGTATGGAGTTCCTGCGTAAAGTTGACGCCTCCCCCGATGTCAAGATTGAGTACAGATGCACATCAATGATTGAGGCTGAGCAACTTATGAAGGCTCAAAAGGCTCACGGCATTATATATTTCCCAAGAGATTACGCAGACCGCATTAAGGGTTTGAGGGGTCAGGCACACGTTTCACTATACTGTGATATGACCACATTCCTCTATATGAAGAATCTGCTGCTGCCTGCGAATATGGTTATGCTTGAGGAGATGCACCAAATTCAGTTAAAGCGTATGAACGCACTTGGATTGGGTGATGAACTTGCGTATGAATTCACACAGGGTGCTCCGTATGAGGAGACCAAACTCTACAACCCTATTGACGGATACGCCTCATTCCTCATACCTCCGGTACTTGTGCTTATTATTCTTCAGACACTCTTCTTAGGAATATGTATGTTGAGAGGTACATTCTATGAGGAGAGACGGACAATATATCAGGCAAACGCCCGTCACTTCTCACACGCTGTTCTTGTAACAATAGGTATGGCACTCGCATTCTTTATAATTTACAGCGGACTTAGTGCCATTGACCTCATTCTTTTCCCAAGATTATTCAAGAATCTTCCGCACATAGGAGACCCGATGAATATACTTCTGTTCATTGTTCCGTTACTGCTGTCAACAATTTTCTTCTCTTTGTTTGTGTCAGGCTTTATGCACAACAGAGAGACAGGTATGGTCATATTGCTGCCTACATCACTCCTGTTCCTGTTTATAGCCGGAGTATCGTGGCCTCAACCCTGCATACCTAAGGCGTGGCGTATATTGTCATACTTCTTTCCTTCAACCTGGGGATTGCACGGCTACCTGCATCTTAACTCAATGGGGGCGAGTATGCTGCAAATAAAGAAGGAGTTTGACGCACTGTGGATTCTTACCGGATTCTATTTTGTGCTGACAGTAGTTCAGCAATATCTGACATTCCGTAAAGCAAGAAAATAATAGACGGTTTGGCTGCATCATATAATGACATAGTAAATCAAATAAGCATAAAACAATTTATGCCTATCTATGTTCTTATGGGTGACGAGCCCTACTACATTGATGCCATAACCGAACTTTTAAGTGCCTCCATACTTACTGATGATGAGAAGATAATGAATGAATCCATTATCTATGGCAAGGAAGCCAACCTCAAGGATATACTCTCAAACGCACGTCTTATGCCTATGATGGCGCCATATAGGGTCATCTACCTTAAAGAGGCTCAACTTATGAGAAGTAAGGAGAATGACTGGGAGTTGCTTGAGAAGTACCTTGAAAGCCCTACATCCACCACTATTCTTGTAATAACATACAAAGGAGGCAAGATTGACGCCCGCAAAAAATGGCTGAAACAGGCAGACAAACTTGGAACCGTATTTACATCAGCGGCGTTGAATGACAGGGAACTTGCACCCGTAATTGAGCGAATGGCAGACAACCAAGGACTTGACATTGATGATACCTCAATAGGACTTCTTATAGAGTACGTTGGTTCTGACCTTACAAGAATTGACAGCATTATGCATCAGTTTGACCTTCTACTGCCCAAAGGGCAACGGAAAATAACTGTTGACGCAATGGAGAAGGTAGTGGGCATATCAAAGAAATACAATGTCTATGAACTCTCAAACGCTGTTATGGACAAAGATATTCGCAAGACCACTCTTATTATAACACACTCAAATGAGGATATAGCACATATAGTACCAATTCTATATAATCAGTTCTCAAACCTTCTCATATACCATTACGCTCCTGATAAGAATAATGAGAATGCGTTAGCATCGGCTATGAAGTGTAATCCAAGAGCGGTATGGTCATACCGGAAAGCCTCACAAAAATATAATCCTATGCAGACATTCCGTGCCATAGGCTACCTGCGTTCCCTTGACATTAAGAGCAAAGGTGTAGAGTGTGCCGACAATACAAACACACTTGGATTGCTGAAAGAGACGCTGTATAGGATAATGCACTGATATAATTAGCAATTAGCAATTAGTAATTAGCAATTGAAAATTGAAAATTGAAAGTTGAAAATTGAAATTTTGGAGTAGCAAGTTAAGAATAAATTTATTTATTATTACGAGTCACGAACAAGAATCACAAAACGAAGTTTTGTAATAAAGAATAGTGCCTTCATTACCTCCCTAAAGGGAGGAATAGACTGTATATTCCAACTCTTTATAATGAGCAAGGGCAAACGTATCCACGTATAGGTATCCGTTTGTGCTGATATCCTCAAAGTTATGCATTCCTTTAGGTAATCTATTTCTGTGAACAATTTGTTCACTGTAAACTCTTTATTCTCACATATTCTTATGAAAACGATTAAAAACGCATACATTTGCAAGTGTAATAAAAAAACGGACACATACATCTATTAACCAAAAAATCTTATCAAAAAAAATGAAAAAACAAAATTATTCCTCTCCTAAGATTGAGAGAGTGCAAATGGAGGCGGAAATGCCCGTAATGAGTGCAAGCGGTCAAAGTTTCAACTTGCCAAAAGCCATTTGGGACTAAGTTTTAACCACAAAATTCAAATCCATGAAAAAAATTCTACTTCCAGTACTTGCATTAGCCACAGTGGCAGCGGTACTAACATCTTGTAAAAAAGATGAAATCACAAAAATCAGTTCTTCAGAACAAAACAAGGAGCAACAAAATACTGCAAATCTTGTGAAGAAAGTTTTCAGCGCAGGTCCTCAATCTAAATTACGTACAATAATGCTCAGCGACGGGCAACTTGTATGGAGTGAGGGTGACCAACTGAAGATTTTCACCACCGACACACCCGAAGGCAACATCTTTACCATTGCAGAGGGGGCTGGCACTCCGTCCGCCAAGTTTGAGGGTATAACAACACCAACAGGTCCATACGTAGCGGCTTACCCGGCATCTAACGCCACCAGTTATGACGGCACAGATGTTATTATGACAATTCCCGCCATACAGCAATATTCCTCAAATATGTACGCATCAGGGACAATTCCAATTGTGGCATACACAGACGGGGATTCATTCAATTTTATAAATGTCTGCCAATTTATAAAAGTTAGTCTCAGAGCCACTGACGGAACCGTAAACGCAACAAAAATAATACTTGAGAGCAAAACCGCCGAACAGATGAGTGGCGTATTTAAAATAAATCCTCAGACAGGTGCCATGACATATAAGAGCGATGTCTCTTCTCAAATAACGCTCGAATGCGAGGGTGGTGTTGCCATTGGAAGCGATAGTGACGTGGATTTCTACTTCTGTGTTCCCGCAGGAACACTTACCTCCGGTTACCGTGTAATGGCTGTTGAGTCTGACGACACCACAGGCATTATGGCAGAATCAAATGCCGATTTATCATTAGATCCGGGTGCCGGAAAAAGCATAGGTCTTACAGCCATACCTGTGCAGATATCAACTTACGCCGATGTTAAACCTGATTATCCTGAAAAATATTTCAAATACCGTACATTTACATACGTTGGCGATGAAGTCATATTTAAATGGGAGATTGAGCGCCAAAAAAATCTATGGTTTCGCCCTATTATTAAAATGCCTGCCGGTGGCGGCGAATACAGAGACATGAAATATAATGATATTGTCTATAATGACGTTCCATGGCACTTCCCACACATGTATGGTTATGTTAGTACGGGAATTACCGAAACAAAAGTAAGCACTAATATGGAATCTGATGGAAGAACCACACTCACACAAAACAAAACGTGGGGACTACTTATAGCTAACCAATATGGTGATAATATGCTGCCTGCTTCATTCTATTATATGCGTGAAAACCCAAACCCAACCCTTAGGAATGACGGCAATGTGCCAAAGTGTATATCTCTTCAGGGTAAGCTTATTAAAACGGGAGAGGACGCAAGAACCGTGGAACTTAAGGCAGGGATGAATGAAGTATGCAACTACAACACCAAAATGCTTAACCTTAACAAACTGAAAGAGTGTAACAGCGATCTTAAAATCTACTTAGCGGATGATGGCTGGAATCTGTCAGAGATAGACACATCTGTTTCAAACAACATATATCCGTCATACTGTTTTGCCATAAAGAGTGAGACTGCGCAAACAATAGTAATACCTGAAAATTGTTATACAGAACTTGCTTGGTAATCAAATTAATCTCTTTTTAAATGGCACTCTGCTTGCAGGGTGCCATTTTTAATAAAAAATTTGTACCTTTACAAAAATATACTGAGCTATAGCTCTTATTCTCAAGTTCGCAAACGACCAAATTAAGCAGGACGAGAATAAGCGGCGAATGGTTCACGCATGTGGGCGTGGGCTGATTCGTGCTTATTTCCTGCAAGGCTTTGGTCGGCCCGCGAACTAAATAAGAGACGGACAGCACATGCCTTTTTATGAATCAGGAAGACCAGCATTTACATATAGGAACTCTTATCAAAGCTGAACTAAAACGTCAGGGGCGCACAACGGTGTGGCTTGCCTGCCAACTGGGGTTCACACGCGAGAACTGCTACAAAATATACCGTCATTCCTGGATTCAGACAGACACACTGGTTAAAATTTCAAAAGTGCTTAATCATGATTTTTTTAAAGATTACTCCGTTTATCTGAACTTTCCGGATTGACAGAGCCTTTCATATAAATATGATTTCCCAGATTGAAAATTACCAATTATGTAGCATAACCTACAACTTTTTCTATTTTTTTGCAAAAAAAAAATTGTATCTTCGCACTGGAAATAAAAAAATCACTAACATAACAATGTTTCATAATTATTTTTTCATAGGCGTTGCGGGTACTGGAATGAGTGCAATAGCACAATATCTGAGTGGAAAAGGAAAGAGGGTCTCCGGTTCTGACCGACTCTTCTCAAAAACAGAGAAAGGTGAGACTCAGATTCAATTGGAGAGGGCTGGTGTTGAGTGCTTCTTCCAAGATGGCAGTGGAATCACATCTGATACAGAGGCTGTTATTGTATCCACAGCAATTGAGGAGAGCAATGTTGAGTATCAGAAGGCTTTGTCACTTAACATTCCAATTATAAAACGCTCAAAACTACTTGCAGAAATATCTGACAGCGTCAAGACAATAGCCGTTGGAGGAACATCGGGGAAATCAACTACAACAGCAATGATTTTCCATATACTTCAAAAGTGCGGGAAAGAACCGTCTCTTATAACAGGTGCCGGGCTTGCCACCATTCAAAAGCAAGGACTTATAGGGAATGCGTGGAATGGCAAGGGAGAGTGGCTTGTAATAGAGTCTGATGAGTCTGACGGCAGTATAGTGAACTACAACCCTCAGATAGCGCTTCTTCTGAATGTTGAGCGTGACCATAAAGAAGAGAGTGAACTGCTTGAACTGTTCAGCACTTTCAAGAGTCATACAAAACAGGCGTTCATTGTAAACAGCAACTATGCCATTACAATGGGTTTGAGCCAGAATGACTCATATAACTTTGGAACTGAGGGGAATCCAGGTGTAAAGGGCTCAGATTTTGTGCAAGATGGATTTAAGATAAGGTTCAAAGTAAATGGTCTTACCTGCTCACTTAACGCTATAGGCAGGCACAATATGGAGAACGCCCTTGCCGCAATTGCGGCAGCCGTTCAAACAGGCGTGAAACTTGAAGATGCGGTCAAGGCTATTGAGGATTTCAGCGGAATATATCGCCGTGCCTCACTTGTGAAAGGAGATGATAGCAGACACATATATGTAATTGATGATTTCGCTCATAATCCATCAGAGGTGGCATCGGCAATCAGAGCGTGCCAAAATATAACATCAAAGGTAATTGCATATTTCCAACCTCACGGGTTCGGACCTCTAAGATTTATGCATCAGGAACTTGCGGAACTGACAGCAGAGACACTGCGTCCTTCTGATATATTTATTATTGGTGATGTATATTATGCCGGTGGCACGGTAAACAAAGATATATCACCTTCTGTGGTGTCAGATTACATACTCTCACAAGGCAAACAGTGCATATTTGGCGGAGACAAAACCGCTTGTAAGAGAGCAATTATTGAAAATGTGACTCCGCAAGACTGCGTAGTGCTTGTTATGGGTGCTCGTGACCCAAAACTTAGCGATTACGCCCAAGAGATAGCGAATGAAATTTAATAGACTGCTTGGCAGATTTTGCGAATGTTGTCACTCTCACCAAGGGTGTAGAAGTGAAGACTTGGCACACCAAACTCCTTGAGTTCCTTGGCTTGTGCTATAGTCCACTCCACTCCTGCCTCACGAGCCTCAGCGTTTGACTTGCAAGCCTTAATGGCATTAACAAGGTCTTGAGGCAAATCAATATTGAATGTCTGCGGAAGCACGTTTATATCATTAAGTGTTGATATCGGCTTAATTCCCGGAACAATAGGAATATTTATTCCGTTTGCACGGCATAGTTTCACAAAATTAAAGTATTTCTGATTATCAAAGAACATCTGGGTAACGGCATACTCAGCACCTAAACGAACCTTCTCTTTAAGATAGAAGAGGTCTGTCTCCATATTCTGAGCCTCTAAATGCTTTTCCGGATAGCAAGCCACACCCATTGAGAAGTGAGTTGGCTTTGGATTTTTAAGTGTGTCATCAATGTAGTGACCTGCGTTCATCTCATTAATCTGCCCCATCAGGTCTGTTGTGTGGCGGTGCCCGTCCTCTTTTGGAACAAATACACGAGTGCCGCGCTGCGGGTCTCCACGTAGCACAAACAAATTCTCAATATCAAGGAAGTCAAGGTCTATCAGCAGATTCTCTGTCTCCTCACGGTTAAGTCCGCTGCAAATAATATGAGGAACCACATCTATATTGTACTTGAAATGTATGGCGGCGGCTGTTGCCACTGATGACGGTCTCTTACGAACCACACGGCGCTCAATTGTGCCATCATCTTTTGTCTTATAGACAGTATCAGCGGCGTGGCTGGTTATGTTTATATAACTTGGATTGAAATCCAACAGATTATCCACAGCACTGTAAATAGCGTCAATCCCCTTCCCTTTAAGTGGCGGAAGAAGTTCAAATGTGAACAAAGGGGACTTGGCGGAACGAAGTTTCTCTGCTATATTCATTTTTTTGTGAATTGGTGAATTGGTGAACTGGTTAATCGGTTAACCGATTCAACGATTAAACATTAAAAATATTTTGAAAAATCACTACTAAAATAGAATCCGCAAACTGATGAGACGGGCTGCATCATACAAGATTCTGTAAGCCTTACTCCGATAGCGCTCTCAGCATCTAAAATCCTAAATAGTTGGCGTTTCATAGAATGTTCCGGCAGACAACTGTACCCTATTGCGGGTCTTATGCCCTTTGGAAATCCCCACCACTGCGTCTGCATCTTCTTAAAGAGCGTTTCTGAGCAAGCCTCAGCAAGACGGTCTGCTATCAGTTGCACTGACATTGCCTCCACTTCCATTCCCTTTGCCTTATATCCATCAATTATTTTTGTTGCGTCAACAGATGCGACAAACATTCCCAAATAATCTCCGTCAGGAGAGATGAAATCACTCAAGCTGACTCCGTCTTTTCTTACGAAAGCGAACTTCTCCACTCCACAACAATCACAGTCACAGGTTTTAACGGTAACAACACCATTAATATTCCGTGCCGGATATATGGCTACAACGGCTCCTGCTGAAATGCCGGCGGCGTTAGCGGATATTAGGCTCTTTGCGGTGGAAATTAACTCTCCAGCCTCTTCAAAAGGCATCTTCCAAGCGGCAGCATACGCCTTCCAATTAATAAATTCCGCTATCTCCGTAATATCCAAGTCAATCCTCTTAACACCTGTGAACTTAGGTTTGTATATCTTTGTATTTCTCCAATCAATCTTAACAGATTTGTCCGCAGTTATGCCTGAACCGTTTTTCAACGAATCTCTAAGTGCCGCATATTTAGCCTTAATCTCACTCTTGTAATCAGTATTATTTATAATACTGTTTAATATCTCAACATCACGGCTGGCATCGGGGCTTTGAATGACAAGCCCGTCATATACTGTATCAATGTATAGCGCGGCGTGAGCCTCCGACGTGGTGGCGCCCCCTACTATAAGAGGAATATCCAACCCTCTGTTTTGCAACTCCTTAGCGACATTGACCATCTGAGCGAGTGACGGAGTTATGAGTCCGCTCACACCAATTGCCATAGCACCTGCCGCGACAGCCTCATCAACAATCCTCTCCGCAGGCATCATAACGCCCAAATCAATGACATTATATCCGTTGCATGTAAGTACAACACCAACAATGTTCTTGCCTATATCGTGGACATCACCGCTTACCGTGGCTATTACAACAGAGCGTTTAAGTGTGCCGTTCTCATCTTGGGGAATGTGAGGCATAATGTAGCCCACAGCCTTTTTCATAACAGAGGCGCTCTTCACAACCTGCGGCAGAAACATCTTGCCGTCAGCAAACAGCCTGCCTACTGTGGAAATTCCCTCCATCAGCACGTTTTCAACTATATCAAGCGGTTTATACTTCTCAAGAGCCTCATTAACATCAGCCTCAATGAACTCAGTTGAGCCACTGACAAGAGCCTCTTGAAGCCTCTTCTCCACGCTACCCGAGCGTTCCACCTTTACAGGTGTCTCTTTCCCTGATGGCGTTAAGTTCTTTGCATACTCTATAAGAGTTTCTGTCGCACCATCGTGGGAGTTAAGAATAACATCTGTAACCTTCTGACGCAATACAGGCTCAATATTGTCATAGATTTGCAGCATCTGAGGGTTTACAATAGCCATATCCATTCCTGCCTTTACGGCATAATAGAGGAATACGCTGTGCATAGCCTCCCTTACCGCATTGTTACCACGAAATGCGAATGACAAATTGCTGACACCGCCACTTACCCTGGCACCAGGCAGATTAGCCTTGATATAACGTACAGTCTCTATGAAATCAACAGCATAATTGTTATGCTCTTCTATTCCTGTAGCAATGGTAAGTATGTTAGGGTCAAAAATAATGTCCTCTTTTGCAAAGCCTACCTCACTGGTTAGAATGTCATACGCACGCTTGCATACTGATTTACGGCGTTCAAGCGTTGTGGCCTGCCCTTCCTCATCAAATGCCATCACTATGACAGCGGCACCAAATGATTTTATATAGTTGGCGTGACTTACAAATATCTCTTTGCCCTCTTTAAGTGATATGGAATTAACCACAGCCTTGCCTTGTACGTGCTTGAGAGCCTCTTCTATAACCCTCCAATCAGATGAGTCAATCATAACAGGCACCTTGGCAATGTATGGGTCAGCACCTGTAAGTTGCAGAAACTCAGCCATACACTCCACAGAGTTCAGCATAGAGTCATCCATACATATATCTATCACTTGAGCACCGCCCTCAACCTGACGACGTGCTATAAGAAGAGCCTCGTCAAAATTACGTTCCGCTATAAGGCGGGCGAACTTTTTTGAGCCTGCTACATTAGTTCTCTCCCCCACATACACAAAATTATCAAAGGAACACGGTTCCAGACCACTCAGCATTGTAACATCAGATGATACAGATACCCTATGCGGCTCATATTTCAAAGAGAGTTCCTTGATGAGCCTTATATGTTCAGGTGTTGTACCGCAACACCCTCCCACAATATTCAACAAGTCTTGCTCAAAATATGGTTTGATAGCATCCGCCATTGATTCGGGAGTCTCTGTATATTCCCCATTCTCATCAGGGAGACCTGCATTAGGGTGAGCGCTGACATAGCAAGGTGCCACAGCGGCAATTCTTTTAATGTACGGAAGCATATCCTTTGCCCCGAATGAACAGTTAAGTCCTATTGAAAATGGTTTGAAAGGAGATACTGTAATTGCAAAAGCCTCTACTGTCTGCCCTGTAAGCATACGTCCGCTCTTCTCCACTGTGGCACTCACCATAAGCGGAATTTCAGAAGAGACACTGCGTGCGGCAGTCAAAGCAGCCTTAAGATTAAGGGTGTCAAAGAAAGTTTCAAACAGCAGCAAATCAACTCCACAGCGTATCATAGTCTCAATCTGACGGCGGTAACCTGACTGCATCTCATCAAATGAGACATCGGGGTTGAGAGTGAGGGTGTGTGAAGTTGGACCTATGCTGCCTGCAACATAAACCTTACGCTCCTTGCTGTCATCAGCAGCCTTGCGGGCAAGACTCACAAAACGCTCATTCTGACGCTCAATATCAGAGCCCTCATTGGCGGTAAAAGTATTTGTGGATATTATATCAGCACCCGCCGCAATATATGCGTTATGGATATAAAAAACCGCTTCATCCAACTTTTCAGCGGATGAAGTGTCTGTATTAAGTTTCTGGAGCATAGAGCCCATTGCCCCGTCCAGAACATATATTCTATTGTTTATTCCTTCCACTCTATATCACGCACGCAGCGGACAGACAAACCGAACCCTTCTTTACAAGGAAGCTCAATAAGTTCCGCTTCTGTGTTGCTTAAACCCTTTGCGTATGCAAAGTCATCAACACCATCAAGTTGTGTGGCTGTCCACCAATAAGTCTGCTCACCTTGGAGAGCAAAATCTCCGTTAAGACGACGGTCGCCTGCCGGCATTGCAGAGAAACCAGAGATATTGTTTTTATCCATATAGGTGTTCTTTGTACCTATGTCTCCAACACCATCATCTGTGTTATCAATCCAATACTGACTATCTGTCATAGCCTTTGCTACCTTGTTACCCGTGTGGGACTCATCATAATTCCATCTGTTGTAGGTAATGTATGCCTGAAGCAGCAACCAGTCATCCTCTGTAGCCACACGCCAGCCTTCAGGAGCAAGTTTACCACTCTTAACCGCATAGTAATTATACAAGGCACCGTTTGTTACGTATGAGTTGGCCGTAAGAGCGTTTGATGCGTCTCCTTCAAAATCATAAACACACCACGCACCTTTTTTAAGAGAGTTCGCCGCCATCCAATCAGCACTTGAAGGTGCATACGCTATAGGTGTACCATCATTATAATGAGTAACTTTGAGGTTTTCCACTAACCACTCCTGATACCCGATACGGACTACCGTGTATGTGTTACCGTCAATATCTTTTACAACCTGATTACCATTGTTATTGCAAGCTGAAAGAAAAAGAGTTGCAACAACAAAAATTAAATAAAACGCTTTTTTCATATTTTATGATTTTATGATTTTATAATTTTATAATTTTATAATCCTTCAGGATGCAAAATTAAGAAAAAATTCCATAAAAAACCACCTTTTGCAAAATAAGATGCTATCTTTGCAAAAAAAACACAACTCTATGAAACATTTATCCACTCTTTTTACAATTATTCTCTGCACTCTGCCATTTCAATTCGCACTTGCTAATGAAAGTTGGCACTTTGGTCCCACTGTAGGTTATGAGAACACAACAGTAAAAATCAAATCCGGTGGAGACCAACTGAACTATGAAAATTTAAGCGGTTTCAACCTTGGCGGACTTGCGGAATACAGACCGCTTGATTGGCTCGGAATTGAATCAGGTATTGAGTTTGTTATGAACGGCTATTGGGAGAAAGGCTTTTACCAAAGCAAGACAAATCCAAGTGCGCGAGGCAACGCAGAGATAATGACAAGCCTATTCTATCTTATGCTCCCACTCTATGTTGAAGGTTTTATTCCTGTAAGTGATGACTTTTCAATTAACATTGAGTGCGGTCCTGAATTTCACGTTGGGTTGGATTCCAAAACATCTTTGACAGTACGTCTTGCAGAGGGTGGCAAGGATTATGCCGAATCGTGGTATAAAGGAGTGTTTGATGAGAGCCTTGACCGTTTCAACTGCACAATACACCTTGCCGGAGGAGTTCAGTATGCGGGCTTCAGACTTATGGCTGGCTATAACTTTGGCGTTTACAATATGCTCAAAGACGGCGGTAAAACCTTTATTGACCCCGATTACAAACTAGACAAAAAAACTGACAGTTTCCTTTTGAGTGGATTTGTAATTAACCTCTCCTATCTATTTTAAAGTAGGTTCTATTTATTAGAACCTACCTTAATTTAGACTCTTTTTTCTGTTGAGCCTCATATTTATCAAGAGAGGGCATAAGAGAATTCCTCACATAACTGAACGAAGGTTCTACTGTGAGGATTTTTTTGTAGTATTCCCTAACCTTTCCGTAATCTTCTGAACTCTTGTAACTATCTGCAATACAGAGCAAAAGATGAAGATACAGCCAATTATGGTATGTAGAACTTTTATCTTCAGATGACTCCATAAGTTTAAGAGCCTTCATATATGCCTTACGAGCGTTAATGGCGGAGCCGCCTAACACGGTAGGCATACTATGCATTACGTTTCCGTACTCTATCTGAGAGAAACAGCATTCAGGCATATCTGTAACAGCCGCTTTAGCGTTATTCACACATTTCCAACCATTAATTACCACTCTTACAGGTGCTATTTTCATTTGGTAGGCAAGGAACGCCGATGAATATGACCTGTATTTAGCCTTCATAAGCTCTCTTGTGTAGGATTTCTTTGGCAGAGACTCTACCTTACCCTCAAACTTATCAAGGTCTGCCAAAGCCTTGGACAGTGCCTTTTCCGCACCAACCTGAATGGAGTCACCGCTTATTGTCCAAGCCACATATAGATATTGAACAGTAAGAATGTAATCAAGACTGTCAATACTCATATTCTGATTTCTGTGGAAATTGTCAATAACACTCTTCCACACCTTGAAATCCTGTTTTACGAATGATGAGTACAACCTCTCTGACACAGCGTCAAAAGAACCACCGGAGGCATACCCCGATGTCCGAGCCGCAAAGGCAAGCAGCAATATGAATAACACTCTTCTCACAGGCGCCATTTATCCTCCTCACTTATGGCTTTCATACGCTTAAAGCCCATAATCCACATAATGAGGACAAAAATATAGAATAACAGAATAATAAATGCGCTGAAACTCTCATTAACGGCCTCCAATTCCTCAGCATACATAAGCAGGAAGTCATACGTACCGTGAATAAGCATAGCCGAAATCAAGCCTCCGGTAATCTTAGCGGTAGCATTGCGTTTTGAGAATTTTGCAAGTCCCAGACCCGTTCCCATTGCAATAGCGAACAGCGTATGGGCTGGCACGGCGAAAAAAGCCCTTGAATATGCAATATGAACCGCATTTGTAACATCTTGGTAGATATATAGGACATTCTCCACAAAGGCAAAACCAAGAGATACAAAGACAGCATATACTATACCGTCAAAACGCTCATCAAAATTAGGGTTCCTCCAAAACAGTTTGTAAACAAAGAAGAATTTAGTACCCTCTTCTATCAGAGCCGCACTTACAAAAGCCCTGAGCACCACATTGGAGGTAAGGTCAATCCCCGCCAAATCTATTAGATGATTAATAACAATAACCACGATGGCTGACGCCATACCCCCGCAGAAAGCCTTAAGCAACTCTCCTATCGGTTCCTTCTTATAGACATCCCTCTTATAAATATAGAGTGCTATTATAAGAATAGGAATAAAAGCTAATAATAACACATACCTCATAATTCTGCAAAGATAATAATTAACAATTAATAATTAACAATTAATAATTAAATTGGGTCAACGTCTATGGTAAATTCCACTCCGCCGTAATTACGTTTTATCACATCAATATGGTAACTGATTGAGTTCTTGACGCTTGTCAGAGAGTACGCTGGCAGAACCTTTACCATAACCCTTTGGCAGTAGTAGTTTTGAATTTTACCTACAGGAGGCGTCTCCGGACCAAACACAGCATCAGGTAGAACCCTCAGCAATGAATTAGCCATATCAGACGCAGCCCTTGAGGCGGTGTTCTTATTTCTGCTTCTCACAATAATGAACATAACCCTGCAAAACGGAGGATATGAGAAAAGATGCCTTATGGCAATCTGCTCACTGTAGAACGCAACATAATCAGAGTTTACAATCTGCTCTATTATAGGATAATCTGCGTGGGAGGTTTGCAAAACCACCACTCCCTGTTTTTTACTTCTACCAGACCTGCCAGCCACTTGAAGAAGAGTCTGGAATCCCATCTCACTTGAGCGGAAATCGGGGTAATCAAGCATTGTGTCGGCATTTGTTACGCCAACAAGAGTAACACCCTCAAAATCAAGCCCCTTTGATACCATTTGAGTTCCTAAAAGTATGTCAGCCTCACGGCGTGAGAATTTATCAAGTATCTCTTTATATGAATTTTTACCTTTAGTAGTATCTAAATCCAATCTGAGCACCCGTGCATCAGGCATAAACTCCTTTAAAGCACTCTCCACCTGCTCTGTTCCATAGCCAATGGTTGAGAGTTTCTCACCACACACAGGGCAGACGGCAGGCATCGGAGTTTTGTGTCCGCAATAGTGGCACTCAAGGGTCTCTGTCTGCTTGTGATACGTAAGAGAGACAGAGCATTTATCACATTTTGGAACCCAACCGCATTTCTCACATTCAACAAGTGAGGCGTAACCACGACGGTTATGGAATAATATTACTTGCTCACCTGCATTCACCGCATCAATGATTTTATCTCTGAGAGTCCATGAGAACATTGACTGCACCTTACGTTTGCTACGCTCCACCCTCATATCCACAACCTCAATTGCAGGAGGCTCAATCTCCTTGAAACGCTGTCTAAGCTCCACCAAATGCCACTTGCTTGTTAAAGCGTTATAGTAGCCCTCCACACTTGGCGTGGCAGAACCCATAACAACCTTTGCATTATAGTCCATTGCAAGCATTATGGCGCAATTTACAGCATTATAGCGTGGAGCAGGCTCCTGCTGTTTATAACTTGAATCGTGCTGCTCATCAATTATAACCAATTTCAAATTCTTAAAAGGGAGGAAAACCGCTGACCTCACACCCAACACAACAGAATGTTTTGAGCCTTCAAGAATATCCTTATATACCTCAGCACGTTCCTGGTCATTAAGTTTGGAGTGATAGACAAGCATTTTATCACCAAAAAACTTCTGCAGACGCTTTGTCAGTTGTGTTGTAAGAGCAATCTCAGGCACAAGATAGAGAACCTGACCGCCACTATTAACAACTTCCTCAATAAGTTTTACATATATCTCTGTTTTACCGCTGGAAGTTATGCCGTGCAGAAGCACAGGTTTGGAATCGTTACCAAAAGCCTCAATCACTTGATTATATGCAGTTTGCTGTGCATCAGATAGTCTATGAAGTTCTGTCAGCGGTGCTGTGTATGAAAACCTGCTTTTATCCACATAATACCTTTCCACCGCACATTTCTTTATCAAGCCATTTATTACAGCCACACTTACAAGGCTCTGAGCCTCAGCCACAGAGAGATTTGACGCTGACAATCTGTCAAGCAGCGTTTTCTGCTTATCTGTAGGTTTTCTATTACCAAATAGTTTGCTCCACTCATCTATAGCAAGCCTTAGCCAAGCCTCACTCTGCGGTTTGTATTCAGCATTAAACAGAGCGGTAGGAATTGCAGCCTTAAGTACATCACCAAGACCGCACATATAGTATTCTGCAATCCACTGCCACAGATGAATCTGATTTTCTGTAAGGATAGGTTGCGGTAGAACAACCTTTTCTATTGGTTTGTAGTTTATACCAACTTTGCAGTCAGAATGAATTTTCAGCACTATTCCGTTATAGTGTCTGCTCTTACCAAGCGGCACATTGACAAGCATTCCCACCTTTAGAGTGGGAAGCATTGTTTCCGGTGTGCTATACGTATAACACGTAGGTACCGCAAGTGGTAATATTATATCTGCAAATGTCACCTGACCCATTGGTTCAATTGTCAATTTCTTTAATCCTTGACACAACGCACAGAACGTCCGCAGTCCTTTTTGTCGTAAGAGACATCCAAGTTGTCATTGTAATAAAGCATACTACTACGGTAAGCTGAGTTGCTATCGACATCATACGAAGTTGCCGAATAGAAATAGGTACTGAAACCAACATCGTACACACTACCCCCTTTAGCTCCACCTGCCGGCAAAGCCGCAAAACCGTATGTGTCTAATCCTGGTTTGTAATCAGAATCACCGCTGTACCAGCCAGAAGTGGTCTTTAGATGTTTGCCCGCTGTATCTGTTCCCTTATCGTTTGTCTTTTCTATAAAAAACACAAGCGTATTCCACTCCTCTATTGACGGAATATGCCACCCGTTGGGGCAGATACCCTGACGATTGCCACTGAAAGCGGTTGTCTGTTTCTGACCGTCCGCTACACCTACTGCCGCAGCCCAATTATACTGATAGCCCAATTTCGCAACTTGAGTATCAGTAAGATTTATTCCGTATTTTTCGCTATAATTGTTCCATATACGCTTGTCCGATGCATCGGTGTAGTATGGGGTGAATATGCGGTCATTTGATGTAGGAATGGTGTATCTTCCCTCCCTATATGCCTCTGACTGATTTGCGTACTTGTCACACCTAAGGTTCTCCGCCATCCAATACTGCTCCCCTATCTTTACAACAGGATAAGTATTGCCACATGCATCTGTAATCTGTTCTGTTGGGGTTGGTCCGGGTTTATCTCCTGTGCCCGCCCTCTTTACTGTAACACTTGCGGTATTTCCTCTTGTGTCAGAGAACTTAATGACGGCTGTGGTCTCTTTTTCTGATGTTGACGCCTCTGCGGTCACATCTATGAATGCATCCTTATCTCCCTTATACGCTGAAAGGGTGCACCACTCCGCGTCCACCTCCGCCTTCCAAGAGTTGGACACTTTAAGAGTCAACTCCTGTGTGCCACCATCCTTTGTAAAACTTAACTCTGTAGGGGTAACATTGATTGAAGATTCAGATTGTGGCTCATTACCATTGTCTTTCTTGCACGCACTAAGCACCAACAACGCTCCTGCCAGTGCAACTGAAATGAATTTTACTGTTTTCATAATAATTTATTGTTTTACAACTACTTGTTTTTTTAATATTTTACCCTCCCCGATAAACTACACGAGGAGGGTAATAATTCAAGGCGATTTATCCACCAAAGTTATCAAATGATATCATATCATCTTCAACTCCAAGGCTGTGAAGTAAGTCAAGCACAGTCTTTGCCATCATCGGGGGTCCGCAGAGGTAGTATTCTATATCCTCTGGCTCTTCATGCTGTTTAAGGTAGGTGTCACCCATAACAGGAGCAATGAAACCCGGAGTATATTTAACACCCATAGCATCTGCTTTGGGGTCAGGACGGTCAAGTGCAAGATGGAAATGGAAATTAGGATACTCCTTCTCAAGCGCCTGGAAATCCTCAAGGAAGAAGACCTCATCAATGGCACGCGCACCGTAGAAGTAGTGCATCTCACGGTCACGTGTGTGAAGGGTCTTGAGCATATGCATAATCTGAGCACGCAGAGGAGCCATACCTGCACCACCACCTACCCAAATCATCTCACGCTTACTGTCAAAGTGAGGATGGAACTCACCGTAAGGACCACTCATAATAACCTTATCGCCAGGTTTCAGTGAGAAGATATATGTAGATGCTATACCGCAAGGTACATCTTGGAAACCGGGACCTTGCTCTTTTGGTTTGAACGGAGGTGTGGCGATACGCACCGTTAAAGTGATAATATCACCCTCATCGGGGTAGTTTGCCATAGAGTACGCACGTATTGTTGCCTCTGTGTTCTTTTGCTTTAAGCCAAACAATCCGAACTTCTCCCAAGCAGGTACATACAGGTCACCAATAAGTGAGCGGTCAAAATCATTGTAGTCAAGGTCGTATGTAGGAATCTTAATCTGAGCGTATGAGCCTGGAACAAAATCCATATGCTCACCAGCAGGCAGTTTAACCTTAAACTCCTTAATGAATGTAGCCACATTCTTATTTGATATAATCTCACACTCCCACTCCTTAACACCAAGCACAGATTCTGGAACCTTAACCTTAATATCTCCTTTAACCTTAACCTGACATCCAAGACGCCAGTTGTCTTTAACCTGCTTACGTGAGAAGTGAACAGACTCTGTAGGCAGAATCTCTCCACCACCGTCAAGAACCTGACATTTGCACTGTCCGCAGGCACCCTTACCGCCACAAGCGGATGGAAGGAACACACCTTGACTTTGAAGAGCGGAGATAAGTGTACCGCCAGATGAGACATCAACAGGGTCATTGCTGTTAAGAGTCATCTTTACAGGACCAGATGGTGAAAGATACCTCTTTGCTACAAGAAGCAATATAACAAGGAGCAGTATTACGCCAAGGAACACACCCACGCTTGCTCCAATCATTGCCATATCAATTGCTAAAATCATACTATTCATAAGGCATTACATTTTAATTCCTGAAAAACACATACACGCCATAGCCATAAGACCTACCATAATGAATGTTATACCCAGACCACGCAGCGGTGCCGGGACATTGCAATATGCCATCTTCTCTCTTACAGCGGCAAGGCAGACAATAGAGAGCATCCAGCCAAGACCGCTACCAACCGCATAAACAACAGCTGAAGCGAAACTTGTAATAGCCTTCACATTGTCAGCGTCCATAGTGATACGCTGCTGCATAAACAAGCAGGCACCCATAATTGCGCAGTTAACGGCTATAAGCGGAAGGAATATACCTAGAGAGTTGTAGAGTGACGGAGAGAAACGCTCCACCACCATCTCAACCAATTGTACAATAGCGGCAATTACGGCTATGAATATAATAAAGCTCAAGAAGCTTAAATCAACGCCCTCAATCAAGACATCGGGGCCAAGAACATAAACCTGAAGCAGGTAATTCACAGGTACTGTTATAAGAAGTACAAATGTTACAGCAATACCAAGACCCACTGCGGTTTTAACATTTTTGGATACTGCAAGGAATGAGCACATTCCAAGGAAGTAGGCAAAAATCATATTGTCAGCAAATATGGAACCGACAAAAAGACTTAATAGATTTTCCATTTTCTTTTCTCCTTAAAGTTAAAACTTATAGTTCAGGGTTTTTAGAACGCTGAAACCAAATTATACAACCAATAATGATAAGAGCCATAGGAGGCATAAGCATAAGACCGTTATTCAGATAACCAGCCTCATACGCACACTGCGGAATAATGGTGAAACCAAGCAGTGTGCCGGAACCAAGAAGTTCACGGATAAACGCCACGATGACAAGAATCATAGCATAACCAAAACCGTTTCCAAGACCATCAAGCAGAGAATCCCAAGGACCATTGCCCATAGCAAACGCCTCAAGACGACCCATAAGAATACAGTTTGTAATGATAAGACCTACATAGACAGAGAGTTGAACGCTGACATCGTAGGCGAAAGCCTTAAGAACCTGACTCACAATTGTAACCAAAGCAGCCACAACAACAAGTTGGACAATAATTCTTATACGGCTTGGAATTGTGTTGCGCATAAGTGATATAACCACATTTGAGAGCGCCACAATTATTGTAACACTTATACCCATAACCAGAGCAGGCTCAAGTTTTGCTGTTACAGCAAGTGCAGAGCAGATACCAAGAATCTGCATTGTTACTGGGTTATTTCCTAAGAGAGGTGTAACAAAAACCTCTTTGCTTTTCTTTGAAAAAAGTCCCATTATTTTACCTCCTTATTAAAAAATCCTACATATTGTCCAATGCCCTGTTTAAGCATTGCGTTAACACCTTGTGATGTCATTGTACCACCAGATACGCCGTCAACATAATCAGCGTCTTCAAATATCTTGCCTGGTTTAACAACCTCAATTGATGTGAACTCACCATTACGTGAAATGTGCTTGCCCTTGAACGGCTCTTTGAACTTTGGTTGGGTAATCTCAGCACCCAGACCAGGAGTCTCACTCTCGTGTGAGAAATAGACACCGAACACAGTTGACATATCAGCGTCAAGTGATACATAGCCCCAGATTGGGCCCCACAGACCGGCACCACGAACAGGAACTACATATTTGACAGCACCGTCTTTCTCACATACATAGAGTGGCAACTGACGCTCTTCAAGAGGTTTGCTGTTCTCTTTGCTAACCTCAATGGCAAAACCGCCTGTTGAATCAACCACATCACCGTAGCAGTTCAGAATCCACTCACCTTTTACGCATTTAGCGTACTCAGCGGCAGGGTCTGCACAACTCTTAATATCTACATTAAGCGAACTGAGAATCTGTTTCTTCTTATCAAGAATCACATTCTCATCTTGTTTTGACTTTAAAGCACCCGATACAAACGCAAGCAGGAATGCCACAACAACCACCACTAATGAGGCGTAGATTATTGTGTAGGCGTTACCATTTGTATCAAAGCCCTTCTTCTTTATCTCTTCAAATTCAGAGGCGGGGGCACCGCAGACAGGGCACACATCAGGAGCCTTGTCACCTTTGTGGATATAACCACAAACCTTACATTTAAACTCTTTTGTAGCCATATCTTTTATTTTTTAATTGCACGTTTCTGACGCTTTGAAATGTTGCCTTGAACAACACAGTAATCAATGAGCGGAGCACATACATTCATCAGAAGAATGGCGAGCATCATACCCTCAGGATAACCGGGGTTAAGAACTCTTATTAATATTGCCATTACACCGATTAGGAATCCGTAAATATATTTACCACACTCTGTACGAGCCGATGTCACAGGGTCTGTAGCCATAAATACGGCACCAAAGCAGAAACCTCCGTATATGAAGTGCTCATACCAAGGCAGATTGGCTGCCGCACTTTCAAGACCACCTATATTAAATAGGAATGCAGTAAGACCGCCACCTACAAATACAGAGAGCATTGTCTTCCAACTTGCAATTCCTGTACAGAGCAGAAGAATAGCGCCTAGTGCTATGGCAATAACACTTGTCTCACCTATTGAACCAGGAATAAAACCTGCTATGGCGTCCCAAGTGCTTATTGCCTGACCAGCGGCATCAGTTATCTGAGCGGTTGCATCGGGGGCTGTGGCAATCTGACCAAGAGGTGTGGCACCAGAGAAGCCATCAATAAGTTGACCCTCACCAAGTCCGCATACATCAGTAGTGCGAATCCATACATTATCTCCAGACATCTTTGACGGATATGCGAAGAAGAGGAACGCACGTGCTATGAGTGCTACGTTTACAATATTCATTCCTGTACCGCCGAATATCTCTTTTGCAAATATTACAGCAAACGCCGTGGCTATTGCAAGAATCCAGAGAGGACAGTCAACAGGAACAATCATAGGAAGGATGATACCTGTTACAAGGAAACCCTCGTGAATCTCCTCCCCTTTCCATTGGGCAACGGTAAACTCAATTCCCAAACCCACTAAATAGGTTACAATTATTTTTGGAAGTACGGCAAGGAAACCGAACCAGAACTTAGACCAGAAACCTGCCACCGCAGCCTGACCTATAGCAAGATAGTGTTGATAACCAACATTGTACATACCAAAAAGAAGTGCCGGCATAAGTGCTATTACAACCATAATCATAATACGCTTACTGTCTATAGCATCATGTATATGGGCACCTTTTGGCTTAGCGGTCTCGTTAGGTACGAAAAGGAAGGTCTCAAAACCATCAAATACCGAGCGGAACGCATGAAGTTTGCCACCTTCTGAGAAGGTTGGCTTAACTTTATCTACTAATTGTCTTAATTTACTCATAGTTCCTCCCCTTTTAGCACATTTCCTTTTGTAGTTTATCAAGACCCTCACGCACAATACGCTGAAGTTCCATCTTAGATGAGCAGACACACTCTGCGGCTGCAAAATCCTCAGGAGCCACCTCATAGATGCCAAGAGCCTCCATCTTATCTATATCAAATGCTATAATAGCCTTTATAAGGTACTCCATATATATATCCATCGGGGTAACCTTGTCATACTCACCAGACATAATCATATTACGCTGACCACCAAGTATTCTGGTGTCAGGATTGAACTTCTTACCGCCGCATATCTTTGAAATGAAACTTGAAGCCACAGAAGAATATGTTGAGAAAGTATTGAAACGAGGCATTATCCAGCCCATAAACTCATCAACGTCAGAACCGTTTTTCATAACAGTGATTTGGTTGACGAACGGAGCGAGGAACGAATCTTTTGTTGTCTCAGAACCAGAGAGAGGGTTGCCAGAGATTATAGTGGCGTTAGAACCCTTGCAAATGTTGCTGTCAAGAATCTGACCCAGACTCTGTCCGAGTGTCATCTTGTAGTAGCAGTGTGAAGCCGTCTCTGAACCTGTCAGAGCAACATTCTTTGAGAAGTCAAGTACGCCTTTGCCTGCAAATCTGCCCATATAGACAACCTCCTGGGCACCTATTGTCCAAACAATCTCTCCTTTATTAATCGGAGCCACATTGTTTATCTGAACACCCACATTACTTGCAGGATACTTGCCCTCAAATGCGGTGACAGTGGCGTTCTTGACATTTGCGAATGTCTTGGTGCCGTTCTTAACACCCACAAATACAGGGGCGATCTTTGCAAGAAGGTCAATACCGTTCTGGAAATCTGACTGAGAGTCCTTGAAAATGAACTCATAATCAGCGGCAAGCGGCGCAAGGTCAAACGCTGAGATAAAGATAGACCTTGGTGTGTCAGAAGGGTTGGCTATGACATCATACGGACGTTGCTTTATGAAAGCGAACATACCTGCGTCACTAAGAGCCTTCTTAATATCCTCAACACTACCGTTAAGGTCAGGTTTTTTAATACTCTCCTGAGTCATTTTGCAGTCATTTTTGACTGTGATGCTCAGAATCTTACGTCTGTCGCCGCGGTTGATTGCCTCAAGCGTTCCACTAACAGGGCTGACAATCTTAACGTCAGGCTGTTTCTTATTGTAGAACAGCACGGTACCAACCTTTACGGCATCTCCGGGCTTCAAAGCCGGCTTAGGCACAATCCCGTAGAAATCATCGGGGCTAAACCCTACCAAATCTCCGAGGGCAGCCTGACCGAACTCTCTCTCCGCCTCTCCTTCAACGCGGATATCAAGCCCCTTTTTCAGTTTTATCAAATCTGCCATAATTGTTTGTAAAAAGTTTCTTATAAAAAACGGTACAAAATTAGTAAAAATCCAGAACATTCCATAACTCATTAAACCAAAATTATTAACAAGAGGTCAAAGTAGTTCAATAGCATTGAAAAAATGTATAACTTTGCAAAGAAAAGGAGACTGTTACTAGGAACGAGTGCAAAACTAAGTTTACTTAGGTTATGCCGAGTGACGAAGTAACATGGTTAAAACAAAGTTTTAACAAATGAGAAATGAAAAAACTTCTGCTAATAATATTATTCGCCACTGCGGCACTGCAACTTTTTGCCTTTGACAGCCGCACTAACGGACCGGTGTTCCGCACTGAATCACTGAGCAAAAATATTCATTCGGTTCAGATTGAGAACTACGCCCGCCGTCCATACTACCCCCTTTTTGAACTTGGCAGTGATGAGAGAGTCATTCTCAAGTTTGATGACCTCTCCCCCGATGTATCAACATATACATACCGCATAATACACTGCAACGCCCATTGGCAGCAGGACGGGCTCTCAGAGAGCCAATATATAAACGGATTCACGGGCGGTTATTTAGAGAATTATGAGATGTCACGCAACACATTCCAGCCATATTACCACTATGAGTTGGCGTTCCCTAATGAAGATGCTCAGCCAACAATATCAGGCAACTATGTAATAGCGGTATATGTCTCTGACAATCAAGACACTCCAGTTCTCACCGCACGCTTTATGATAGTTGAGTCACGGGTTGAGATGAAGTGCGGAGCGACATCAAAGACCGACATTGACGCGGAACGCACGCACCAGCAGGTTGACATTAACATAAGTTACCCTCAATTTAACATCAGCCAGCCCTCCACAGACCTGAAAGTGGTTGTATGGCAGAACCGCAGGCTTGACAATATGGTGGAGATTGACACCCCGTCATTCTATGAGGGACGCTCCGTCAATTACAAATTAAACCACGACCTTATATTTGAGGCGGGCAATGAGTTTCGCACATTTGACATATCATCAAAATATGTGTTGGACAAAAATGTACAACGTTTTGAGTATTTCAAGCCTTATTACCACGTAACACTCTTCCCGTCTGAATTCAGAAGCAAAAAACAGTATGAATCCTGGCAGACGGCAAACGGACGCTTCGTCCCTAATTACCAAGGCTCTGACTACCCCGATATTGAGGCTGACTACGCATTTGTACATTTCGCACTGCCCACAGATGAGCCTTGGCTTGACGGCAAAGTATATATATTAAGTGAGGGCACAGAATATAAGTTCACTAATGCCAATCAGATGCATTACAACTATGAGACACAGGAGTATGAGGGCTTGCTTTTTTTGAAAATGGGTGGTTATAATTATCAATACCTGTATGTTCCAAACGGCACATCGGTTGGTCACACGGCACCTGTAGAGGGTGATTTCTGGCAAACCGGCAATGAGTATGCCGTATTCACATACTTCCACCCGTTCGGAAGCCTGTATGATATGCTTATTGGATATTGGGTGGGATATTTTAAGTGATAACGGCGTTATCACTTAAAATATAAAGAAGAAAGAAGAAAGAAAAAAGAAAAGTAAATAGTTAACATCTTCTTCCGTCATCTCGAGCGTTAGCGAGAGATCTTAATAAAGATATCTCACTTCGTTCGATATGACGAACAAGACGAAGTATGTTAATTATTAATTGTTAATTATTAATTGCTAATTGAACCTATGAACGCTTTAACAACTATAATTTTATTATTTGTCTCAAATGTCTTTATGACATTCGCCTGGTACGGGCATCTGAAACTACAGTCAATGAATGTTTTCACAGACAACACACCGCTCTACTTGATAATTCTGTTATCGTGGTTATGCGCGTTGCCTGAATACGCTTGCCAGATTCCAGCCAACCGCATAGGATTCTTGGGCAACGGCGGCACATTCTCCCTAATTGAACTTAAAATAATACAAGAGGTTATCTCAATAACGGTATTCACCCTATTCAGCATATTCATTTTCAAGGGTCAGGAGTTCCACTGGAACCACATTATGTCATTCTGTTGCATTATTGCGGCGGTATATTTTGCATTTCTCAAATAATTGTGTTATCTTTGCTTAATTGAAAAATTCTATCTTATTATGATTGACAGAATTCTTGTAGTAGATGACGAAGAGGATCTTTGTGAAATCCTCCAGTACAATTTAGAGAAAGCAGGCTATCTGGTTGACGTTGCGTACAGTGCTGAGGAAGCCCTGAAAGGAGACCTTACAATGTATCGTCTTTTTCTCCTTGATGTTATGATGGGAGAGATTTCCGGGTTCAAACTTGGTACAATGATTAAGGCTAACGACGCCACAAAAGCCACACCTATAATATATCTTACAGCAAAAGACACTGAGACCGACAAACTGCGCGGCTTTGACATCGGGGCTGACGACTACATATCTAAACCATTCTCAATAAATGAAGTGCTCGCCCGCGTGAAAGCGGTTCTCAAACGCACATCGGTTGCCGCCACACCTCAAAACACCGTTGAGGAGTCAAAAGAAGAGGCAAAACCACTTGATGTTCTCACGTTTGACAAACTTGTCATTAATCTGTCAAACAAAACCGTAACGGTTGACGGTCAGGAGGCAAGCCTTACAAAGAAGGAGTTTGAGTTACTCACCCTACTGCTCAGCAAGCCCGACACGGTATTCTCACGTGAGCAACTGATAGAGTCAATTTGGAAAGGAGACACAGAGATGTCTGACCGCACAATTGATGTAAACATAACACGCTTGCGCAAGAAAATTGAGCCATACAACAAAAACCTCATAACCCGTCAGGGTTACGGCTACTATTTTTCTACAAAATAGTTCCAAAAAGTTTTGCTAAATAAAAAAATAGTGTGTAAATTTGCACCGCTTTTGTAAAGCAACGGGATGTAGCGCAGTCCGGTTAGCGCACCTGCTTTGGGAGCAGGGGGTCCCAGGTTCGAATCCTGGTATCCCGACAAGAGTAAAAGCAAAAAGAGTCCGAAATTTCGGACTCTTTTTTTGCCAATACAGAAGCGGCAAGTGCTTGCACTTGTAAGCGAATGACATTGGCATAAAAAAGAATACGCCAGTTGGCGTATTCTTTTTGCTTTTACTCTTTAGCCAGCCCACTGCAAGTGGC
>JAZLIE010000045.1:0-76689 GCA_045617165.1 Candidatus Enterocola sp.
TCTGTGGATGTAATTAATGGTGAAATCGTTCTCAAGCATCTGCATATACTTTAGTCGGTCTTCAAAAGTATGTTTCCTGTATTTCATAGACATAACAAAATACCCCGAAAGTTTTTTGTCTAACTTTCGGGGTTCATGTCACTTAACATCAGCCTTTTTTGTGCCCGGAACCGGGATCGAACCGGTATGGAGGTTAATCCACTGGTGTTTGAGACCAGCGCGTCTACCAATTCCGCCATCCGGGCGGTGTGCCCTTGCTTGCAAAAGCGTGGCAAAGGTAATAATAATTTTTGTATGGCACAATAATTTTATTACTTTTGCATTTATTATAGTGGTAAAAAAGTTTGACCGTTTGACTTATGAAAAACAACAAGTATTGCGTTATAATGGCTGGTGGCATCGGGAGCCGTTTCTGGCCATACAGCCGTAACAATCGTCCTAAACAGTTCCTTGATTTCTTTGGTACCGGCAGGTCTCTGCTTCAGATGACTTTTGACCGTTTCTCAAAGATAGTGCCGCCGGAGAACATTCTTATTGTAAGCAACAAGTCATACCTTGATATTATTCTTGAGCAATTGCCGTTGCTTAATAAAAAACAGGTTTTGCTTGAGCCGGCAAGGCGTAATACCGCACCTTGCATAGCATACGCCGCAGAGCGAATCTACTCCCAAAACCCCGATGCGGTTATGGTGGTGGCTCCGTCGGACCACCTTATCACTAAGGAGGATGAGTTTTTGAGTGCCATTGCAAGGGGTTTGGATTTTGTAGATGGTAATGAAAATATGCTTACTCTTGGTATCAAGCCCAATCGCCCTGAGACCGGTTACGGTTATATTCAGGCAAGTAAGGTGGTTGAGGCTAATATTTATCAGGTTAAGACATTTACAGAAAAGCCCAACCTTGAGATGGCAAAGGTGTTTATGGAGAGCGGTGAGTTCTATTGGAACTCAGGTGTCTTTCTCTGGAGCGTTAAGACTATACGGAATGCCATTAGAAAACTCTTGCCGGAAATCTCCGCAAAGTTCGAGGAGGGTTCATTGCTTATGGGCACAGACGCCGAGCAGGCGTACATTGATGAGTATTTCCCTGCCTGTCAGAACATATCAATTGACTACGGAGTTATGGAGAAGGCTCAGAATGTCTATGTTCTGTGCGGTGATTTCGGGTGGTCTGACCTTGGAACGTGGGGCTCTCTTTATGATATGTCAGCAAAAGACCCCGATGGCAATGTGACTCTCAACTGCAAGACATTGACATACGATTGCCGTGACAATATAATATGCCTGCCTAAGGGCAGGCTTGCGGTATTGCAAGGCTTGGAGGGATACATCGTGGTAGAGGCTGACAAATCACTCCTTATATGCAAAAAAGAGGACGAGCAGAGTATTCGTCAGTTTGTCAATGATGTTACAATGCTGGAGGATAATCAAGACTATATTTAAGTAGGTATGGCGGAAGAGGGTAAAATGGTTTTGCGTGCTGAGCATCTGGTCAAACAGTATGGTAAGCGTACTGTAGTCAACGACGTCTCATTTGACGTCTCTCAAGGAGAGATAGTAGGTCTTTTAGGACCAAACGGAGCAGGCAAGACCACTTCTTTTTATATGACCACGGGGTTGGTGAAACCTAATGCAGGAAAGATTTTTCTTGATGAGCGTGATATATCAAAAGAGCCTGTATATAAGCGTGCCAGGGCTGGAATAGGCTACCTTGCCCAGGAGGCTTCAGTATTCCGTCATCTTAGCGTAGAGGATAATATAATGGGAGTGCTTCAGATGACAGATTTCCCAAAGGATTATCAAAAGGAGAAACTTGAGTCTCTTATAGAGGAGTTCCATCTTCAGAAGGTGCGTAAAAGTTTGGGAGACCAACTCTCAGGTGGTGAGCGACGCCGCTGTGAGATAGCCAGGTGTCTTGCCATCGAGCCTAAGTTCATCATGCTTGACGAGCCTTTCGCAGGTGTTGACCCTATAGCCGTTGAGGATATTCAAACTATTGTATTCAAACTGAAATTCAAGAATATCGGCATCTTGATTACAGACCACAATGTCCACGAGACTTTGAGTATAACAGACCGTGCCTATATGCTGTTTGAGGGTAGGATTATGTTTCAAGGCACAGCCGAGGAGTTGGCGGTCAATCCTGTTGTAAAGGAGAAATACCTTGGCTCAAACTTTGTTCTTCAACGCAAGAACTCACTCATCAACAAGGAATTATAGGAATCTTAGGAATTATAGGAATCTTAGGAATTTAAGGAATTAGTGATTTTCTTCATTTCCTCATATTTCTTATTTCTTATTTCTTATTTCTTATTTCTTATTTCCCAACTATCCTTTTAAGAATATCTATCTCCTCCGCCCAGCGGCTCTCATCGGGGGTTTCCAGAATAAGAGGTATGTTATCTATGCGGGGGTCTTTCATTATGGATTCAAATGCCCCGATGCCAATCTCTCCGCCACCAAGTGATTCGTGCCGGTCAACACGGCTGCCTACAGGTTTCTTTGCGTCATTCAAATGCATTCCTTTAAGGTATTTAAGCCCTATTATGCGGTCAGCCTCACTTATGACGGCTTCATAACCTGTCGCCTCAAAGAGGCTTTGTGTTGCGTTTGGACGCAGGTCATACCCTGCGGCAAAGGCATGGCAGGTGTCAATGCAGAAACCTACACGGCTCTTGTCCTCAACGCCGTCAATTATTTCCGCTATATGCTCAAAACGGTATCCTATGTTTGAGCCCTGACCAGCGGTGTTCTCTATTACAGCAGTAACTCCGCTTGTCTTGTCAAGTGCAATGTTAATTGATTCAGATATGCGTTTTATGCACTCTGTTTCAGAGATGGCTTTCAAATGGCTGCCAGGATGGAAGTTAAGGCGGTCAAGCCCCAAAGCCTGACAGCGTCTCATCTCCTCTGTGAATGAGGCTCGTGATTGCTCCAACCCCTCTGCTGTGGGGTGCCCTAAGTTTATCAGATAACTGTCATGTGGCAGAATTTGGCAGGGTTTGAAACCACCATTCTCACAGTTGCGTTTGAATGCCTCTATGCTCTCTGTACTTAACGCCGGGGCGAACCACTGACGCTGGTTTTTTGTGAAAAAAGCGAATGCCGTAGCCCCTATAGCCACTGCGTTAAGTGGCGCGTTCTCAACTCCGCCTGACGCCGAAATATGTGCTCCTATATATTTCATTCCTTGGATAATAATATTTTTGTAACAAAATTACTCTTTTTTGAAGAACATTCTCTTTTTTAACAAAATAATTTTGTTTTGAAATTAAAAATATTGTAAATTTGCACTGTGATTAAATGTTAAATCTTTTAACTAAAATTAATACAATTATGAAAAAGAGAATTTTACTTCTTGTTGCAGTTGTTATGGCTGCAGTTGTTTCCGCTTATGCGCAACCAAGAGCTATTGGTGCACGTATAGGTTATGGTGTTGAGGTGTCATACCAACACTCTCTTGCATCAAACAGAATGATTAACCTTGATGCTGGTATTCCTGCTTTTTTAGGACTAGAGGCCGCAGTTACTCATGACTGGATTGACCCGTTTGGCACTTCTGTTCCTTGGAATGAGAGAGGTGAGTGGCACTGGTATATGGGTGTAGGTGGTGGACTTAGTTGGTACTGGGCCGGTGCTTTATCTTTTGGTGTAGGTGGACGTGTAGGTGTTGAGTATGACTTCTGGTTCCCAATGCAACTCTCTGTTGACTGGCGTCCAATGTTTGGTCCTGGTTTTACATATAATGGAGCCACAGCAGCCTTTTTCAATACAGGAGCTCTTTATGCAGGTGCCATCTGTTTAGGTATCCGTTATAACTTCTAATGAAGTAAAATACAGAATAAAAGTCCCGATGCCAACTATGACATCGGGATTTTTTTGTCAAAAGATATTATTTTCTCACGCACGTGCAATATATTAGGTGTATTTCCGTTATAATAAAAGTTTTTGTATCTTTGCGGTTTTGTTAATGAAAGTGCTTAATTTGTAGTATACAAATAATTTTCAACTTTCAATTTTCAATTTTCAATTAATATGTTTGAGTATATCTACGGCAATATAACTGAATTGACCCCCACACAGGTTACTGTTGAGACGGTTGGCATAGGGTTTTCAGTTAACATAACGCTAAGCACATATAGTGCGTTGGAGGGTAAGCGGAATGCAAAACTCTATTTGTATGAGGCTGTGCGTGAAGATGCGTTTACTTTGTACGGATTTGCCACTAAAGAGGAACGTCAGATGTTCCTGCTTCTTATTTCTGTATCCGGAGTAGGTGCCAATACCGCTCGTATGATTCTATCATCGGTCAGCACCTCTGAACTGCGTGATGCTGTTATTCTTGGCAATGAGAGCGTGTTAAAGGGAGTTAAAGGCATTGGTCTTAAAACAGCTCAACGCATAATTGTTGATTTGCGTGACAAGGTTGCATGTGTGGAAACTTCCGGTTCGTTACCAAATAGCGGTTCCTCTTCGCAATCCTCAGCTATTGCCGATGAGGCTACACAGGCTCTGATTATGCTTGGTTTCACTGTTACAGCTGTCAAAAAGGCTGTTCAGAAAATCACTTCAGAAAACCCGTCCTCAACTGTTGAGCATGTTATAAAACAGGCACTTAAGATAATGTAGTTCAAGGTGAGGGGAGAGGTGTTCCATATAATTCGCAAGATTTTAACCACTATTCTGATGCTGGCATCGGGGTGCGGTGTGTTATACGCCCAAACGGTATCATCTGACTCTATCCAACGTAATAAGGCTGAGGCTGAGAAGGCTTATCATCCCGCTGATTTATACCCGTCTGATGCCTCTGATCTCTCAGACAAGAGTTCTACAGATATAGCCACCCCAGATAATATTAAGACTGAGGTTACATATGATCCTCAGAGCGGGAACTACAGGTATGAGACAAGGGTTGGCGATGAGAGTCTGGGTGTTCCATTCTATTTGCAAAGCAATGAGTATGCTGACTATATGGCTCAGCAGTCACTCAAAGAGTATTATAAGCAGAAAAACGCTGAGGCTCAGAAAACAAAACATCAGATTACTCTTACTGATATGAAGTTTGACATAGGACCTGCCGACCGGGTTTTCGGACCTGGTGGAGTCCAACTTAAACTTCAGGGGTCAGCGGAACTTGATTTCGGACTTAACTTCAAGAAACTGAAAGACCCTTCGCTCAGTGAACGCTCCCAGAACCCTGCCCCTACATTTGATTTTGATGAGAAAATACAACTTAGTGTTGACGGTTCAGTGGGTGATAAATTGAAGTTTGGTTTGAATTATAATACGGAGGCTACCTTTGATTATGACCAGTCTCTTATAAAACTTCAATATGAGGGCAAGGAGGATGATATAATAAAGAAAATAGAGGCGGGTAATGTAAGTATGCCTCTTTCAGGCTCTCTTATTACAGGTAATACATCTCTTTTTGGTATCAGGGCAGACTTGCAGTTTGGCAAACTCTCAATAAACGCCGTTGTCTCTCAGCAGGAGAGTGACGGAAAGACTGTTAATACAAGTGGGGCACAGACTACCAAATATGAGATTAGGGCAGACAATTATGATGAGAACAGACACTTCTTTCTTACTCACTTTTTCCGTGACCACTATGATGAGTGGGTGAAAGACCTCCCTAATGTATCAAGTGGTGTGCTTATTGGTGAGATTGAGGTTTGGGTGACTAACAAGAATTCAGTAGACTATAACAATGTCACCAATGTTGTGGGATTTGTTGATTTGGGTGAGCCTGTTACCATATATAACCCCACTTTCCACTCTGCTGCAGGTGCCGTGGCTCCGGACAATGATGCCAATGACCTCTATCAGCGTGTTGTGAGAGATAACGGCGGCTTGCCTGATATATATACGGTTGACGCCCACCTTATGCAGTTTAATATGTCATCGGGGGTTGATTACTCAAAGATTGAGGGAGCCAGAAAACTTGAGTCTACGGAATATACACTTAACAACACTTTAGGTTTTATATCTCTTAAAACAGCACTGAATAATGATGAGGTGCTTTGTGTCGCTTTCCAATATACCTACAAAGGTAAGGTTTATACTGTAGGTGAACTCTCAAAAGGTGTGGCTGGTGATAAGACGGGAACTAAGGGAGACCAGGCTCGTCCTCTAGCTCTTAAAATGTTGAGGACAACGGAGTCTTCTCCTGAACTGCCTACTTGGAAACTTATGATGAAAAACATCTATTCTCTTGGCGCATATCAGGTGCAACAAGATAAGTTCCGCCTTAACATTATGTACAGAAATGACTCAACCGGTATTGATTTGCGTTATATTGATGAAGGACCTATTGCAAGAACACCGCTTATCAGTGTTATGAATCTTGATAACCTTGACATTCATAATCAAAAGGTCAAGAACGGAGATGGTGTATTTGACTTTGTTGATGGTTACACTATATTACCATCAAGCGGAAAGATAATATTCCCTGTGCTGGAACCTTTTGGTTCATATCTGGCAGACAAATTGGGAAATGACCCCGCACTTGTTAAAAAGTATTGTTTCCGGGAGTTGTATGACTCAACTCTTGTTGTGGCACAGGAACTTGCAGAGAAGAACAAGTTTTACCTTACAGGTGAATATCGCGCCTCATCGGGGTCAGAGATAAGACTGAACGCAATGAACATTCCAAAGGGCTCTGTAAAGGTGACGGCAGGCGGACGCGAACTTGTTGAGAATGTTGACTATACGGTTGATTATATGATGGGTGTTGTTAATATTCTTAATCAGGATATTATTGAGTTGGGAACACCTGTAAGCGTTACTCTTGAGAGTCAGTCTCTGTTCAACACAACCCGTAAGTCACTTATAGGCACGCATCTTAACTATGCGTTCAATGACCACTTTAATGTAGGTGGTACATTTATGCTTCTTACAGAAAAACCACTGACAGAGAAGTCTTCTTTTGGTAATGACCCTGTCTCCAATATTATGTGGGGTCTGAACGCCTCTTACAGGAATCAATTCCAAAGCATAACAGACTTCTTTAACAAAATTCCGATTCTTAACTTAAAACAACCGTCAACACTTGCCGTTAATGCGGAGTTCGCTCAGATGGTTCCCGGTACGGCGGCTGGTGCTAATGGTAAGATTTATGTTGATGATTTTGAGTCAACAAAGATTGGCTTTGATGTCAGATACGCCTACAACTGGCGGCTTGCCTCAACTCCGAGCAGGTTTGATGAGTCAAAACTTAGCAACAATGTTGAGTATGGTAAGAACAGGGCCCATATAGCGTGGTACTACATTGATAATATGTTCAACCGCAGTACCGCCACAACTCCGTCATATCTTACACGAGACAAAGAGCAACTTTCAAACCATTTTGTCCGTGAGATAGCAGAACAGGAGATATTCCCAAATAAGGAACTAGTTTACGGTCAGTCATCTTATATACAGACTCTTGACATCTCTTACTATCCGTCAGAGCGTGGTCAATATAACATAAATGCAAGCAGTCTGGGCTCTGATGGTAGAATGAAGAACCAGAAGGAGGCGTGGGGTGGTATTATGAGAAGGCTGGAGACCACTGATTTTGAGACCAATAATATTGAATACCTTGAATTTTGGCTGATGGACCCGTTTGTCTATAATGATAACGGGCAGATGAAGGGTGGTGACCTTTACTTTAATCTGGGTAATATATCAGAGGATATTCTTAAAGATGGCTACAAATCATACGAGAATGGACTTCCGGTAGATGGTTCATCAACAAATATAGTAGAGACCGTTTGGGGTAAGGTTTCAACCAAACAATCTGTAAATTATGCTTTTGAAACAACATCTGATGCCAGAAAATATCAAGATGTAGGTTTGAACGGACTCTCAACTGAGGAGGAGAAGGGTTATGGTGCATATAAGAAATTTATTGATGAATATTCAGCCATTCTTGACCCTGCAAAAGCGGATAGTGTGCGGAATGATAAATTCTCACCTTTGAATGACCCTGCTGGTGATAACTTCCACCACTACAGGGGTGATGACTATGACGCCGCTCAAACTTCTATTCTTGACCGTTACAAACACTATAACGGAACAGAAGGAAACTCTCCGGAGCAGAGTGGAACAAGTTATACAACCGCTGCCACAAATAACCCTGATGTTGAGGATATTAACCAGGATAACACTATGACTGACGCTGAGAAGTATTTTGAATATAGGGTCTCATTGCGTCCAAGTGATATGGTTGTGGGCGAGAACTTCATTACAGATAGAGTGACCTCTTCAGTTACTCTTAAGAATGGAAAACAGGCGACAGTAAATTGGTATCAGTTCAAAATTCCTATAACTGATAGTGAGAAATATAGGTCAGTTAACGGAATGAAGAGTTTCAAGTCAATACGCTTTATGCGTATGTACCTTACAGGTTTTGAGGAGGAGACTCACTTGCGTTTTGCAACTATGGAACTTGTAAAGGGTGAATGGCGTACCTATAATCAGGTTATTGATGAACGTTATTATGACCCATCGGGAATGTTGGAGTCAACTTCTGTAAGCATTGAGGACAATGCCTCAAAGAGACCTGTCAACTATGTGCTTCCTCCAGGAGTAAAACGTGAGGTTGACCCAAGCCAGCAGCAGGTGCGTCAGGAGAATGAGCAGTCTATGGCGTTGTTGCTTCATAATCTGCACCCAAAAGATTCTCGTGCTGTCTATAAACGTCTTGGTGGGTATGATATGAACCTCTACGGTAGAATGCAGATGTTTGTTCATGCGGAGGCTTTTGAAGAGGACAGCCATCTGGATGACCAGGATTTGAGCCTCTTTGTAAGAATAGGAACAGATTATAAGAATAACTATTATGAGTATGAGGTTCCTCTGACTTTGACACCGCCGGGTAACTATTCAAATAATAATACGGGTGACCGGGCTACAGTTTGGCCTGAGAATAATATGATAGACTTCCCTCTCTCAATTCTCACTAATCTTAAGAAACAGAGAAACAGAGAGAAGGGCACTACAGGTACATCTGTGTCAAATATGACTGAGTATTCTAGTGTTGACCCTGAAAAACCGAATAATAGAATATCTGTCAAGGGTAATCCTAATCTTGCGGATGTTGAGGTTGTTATGATAGGAATCAGAAATAATTCACGCCTCTATCAGAGTGCTGAGATTTGGGTTGATGAGTTGCTTCTTACAGATATAGACCAGTCAGGTGGTGTTGCGGCACTCGCTAATGTTGATTTCTCAATTGCTGATTTCATTTCACTCAGTGCCGCAGGTAGGGTTGAGACAATGGGTTTCGGGCAGATAGAGCAGACCATAGCGGAACGCCGGCAGGAGGATTATTATCAGTATAATGTTAATGCGGGGATTGATTTAGGTAAATTGATTCCTGAGAAGGTGAATGCTGTCATTCCTATTAAGGTTTCATATTCTAATGAGATACAGAATCCTAAATATAACCCTCTTGATAAGGATATTCTACTCAAGGACGCTCTTGCAATGGAACCTGACAGGAAAATGCGAGATTCCATTCTACGCATTGCACAGACGGTATACACAAACACAAGTCTCAGTTTTCCTAACATAAGATTCGGTTACACTGGTAAGAACGGACCTCGTCCTTGGGACCCGGCTTGTTTCACCATTGGTGGTGCGTTCTCTCAAACAGAGTCAAGAGACCCGAATACGGTTCGTAATATTAATCAACATTGTAACGCTTACGGGCAGTATGAATTCTCATGGACTCCTACTCCTTGGGAGCCTTTCGGTAAGATTTCAAAGCTCAAGAATGATAAAAATTGGCGGTGGATAGCCGACATAGGCATCAATTACGCTCCTAAGCGTTTTGCATACAAGACAGACTTCACAAGAGATTATTATGAGCAGCAGGTGAGGGATTATGGCGGAAACTTCACCGCTCTTGACCCAACATTCCAGAAGGACTTTATGTGGAACAACAGTTTTGACATTGCTTGGGATATCACTAAGAATATAAGGCTTACCCTTACAACTAATAACGCCTCACGTATATCAGAAAATGAGGGCGGTGTTAATAAGTATCTATATCCTGATGAGTATGAAGTATGGAAGGATTCGGTCCGTAGGAGCCTTGCGCATCTTGGTACCCCGATGGACTACAATCAGCGTTTTACCGCAACATACGCTATACCATTCAACAAAATTAACTTCCTGAACTGGCTCTCAGGTAACCTGAAATATGACGGAACTTATGTGTGGGCTTATGGAAATGAGGTTATAGCAAACACAGCCTCAAGCAAGGGAACGTGGGGCGTGGACGGAAGGGTTAATTTTGAGACTCTTTACAATAAGTCATCGTGGGCTAAAGAGGTTAACAGAAAATATAGTTCAAGAAGTACTTCAAGTAAGAAGACACAAAAGGCAAGGAGTTACAAACAAAAAGTTCAATTAAAGAAGGGTGAGAAGGTTGTCATACGCCACAGACTGAATAGTACCAGACTTATTGTATTCGGGGCTATTGACGGTAAGACACCTGAAAAGATAAAATTTAAGACAATTGACAATAACACCATACAGTACAAAGCCAAGCAAGATGGTGAAATGGATATTGACATTACAACTGACGTGAGTGAGAATACCGCTCTTGAGGTTACCGCGCGTATCGGTATGATGATTAGGAATATATCATTCAACTATAGCCAGTCAGACGGAACTGTTCTTCCTGGTTTCAAACCAAGTGTAAAGTTCCTTGGTCTGGACACCTTCAACGGCTCCGCTCTTAACGCTCCTGGCTTTGATTTTGTTATGGGTATTCAGAATGCCAATATGCTTCAGCGAGCGTTAGACAATAAGTGGCTTGTGACAAATGGTTCTGTATATTCAGCCGCTCAAATGACACACTCTGAATCATTCAAGGTATCGGCTCTTGTTGAACCATTTGCTGGTTTCAAGATTAACATAGCCGCAGACCGTCAGTTTGTAACATCAACTGAGACGCAGTTCCAAATAGATACCTATGCCGCTACAGATGGCACTCTTGTTACAACAATGGGTGGTAATCTCTCCCAAAGTTATGTGGCTATAGGAACCTCTTTCGCCTCAATGTCAAAAACAGGCGCTCTTAATTCAGATTTGTTCTCTCAATTCCTTGCGAATAGAGATGTTATACAGGACCGTCTTAACGCCACTTACAATCCAAAGGCAGGCTCTTCATATAAGAGGAATAGTGATGATGTGCTTATTCCCGCTTTCCTTGCTGCATACGGTGGCAGGAATGTCAATTCAGTCAGTCTGAGTCTTATTCCTAAATTCTGGACATTCTTACCTAACTGGCAGGTTACCTTTGATGGTCTTAACCGTATTCCTTGGGTCAAGGAGCATTTCCGTAGTATTAATTTGACACATGCATATAACTGTAAGTATCAGATAGGTTCATTCACTTCTGATCAATCATTCAGGGCTGTGAACGGTAATGATTTCGGGTATGTAAAGGATGTGACCACAGGTAATGATATGGCTACAAGCGCCTACACTATAAACTCTGTGACAATATCTGAGCAGTTCAGTCCTCTTATTGGTGTTGATATTAATCTTAAGAATTCACTTTCAGCTAAATTTGAATGGAGAAAAGGACGTACTCTTGGTATGAATCTGGCAAGTAACCAGATAGTGGAGTCTTGGAATGATGAGTATGTAGTGGGGCTTGGTTATAAGTTTGCAGACCTTTCATTCACTATGAAACAGAAAAACCGTCAGAAGAAGGTTAAGAATGACTTGAATTTAAGAGCGGACTTCTCTTTGAAAGATGTTGAGACAATAATAAGAAAGATAGAATTAGAGCAGTCACAGGCTACCGCAGGTGATTTTGTGGTGGCGTTTAAATTCTCCGCTGACTATGTGTTCAGTGAGAGACTTAGTTTCCGTCTCTACTATGATATGCAATTACGTAACCCTGTTGTGTCAACGTCATATCCTACATCAAATTATAATGTCGGGGTTGCTGTCAAGGTGCTCTTAACAAGATAGCATATGCTCAAGAAACTTGATTACTACATTATAAAAAAGGTATTGGGAGCATACGTACTCTCTTTACTTATGATTATAAGCATAGCAATTGTAATTGACATAACAGAGAAGATGGATGATTTTTATAATGAGAATCTATCATTCGGTTATGTTGTGACAGAGTATTATATTCATTTCATCCCATACTACATAAATCTTTTCAGTCCGCTTTTCACGTTCCTCTCTGTGTTGTTTATTACATCAAAGCTGGCATTTAATTCAGAAATCATAGCTATGCAGGCTGGTGGTATATCTCTAAAAAGGATTATAGTACCATATATGGTCTCAGCGGCTGTTATTGCCATCTTCACTTTCATTATAGGCGGTTGGGTCATTCCCCCTGGGAATGAGCACCGTCTGAATTTTGAATCAAAGCATATAGATCATATACCTCTGAAAACTTCATTGCGTGATGTGCAGTTTATGACATCTCCTGGTGAGATTATCTATATGGAGAGGTTTGATTTGCAAGATGAGATAGGGTACAGATTTTCACTTGACCGGTTTGATAGTGCCAAGGTCCTTAAAAGCAGGCTGACGGCGGTTAGCGTAAAGTATGATTCAGTAGATACGTGGACTGTTAGGGATTATCTTAAACGTGATTTTACGGGTATGAAGGAAAGCTCTTCAAGGGGAGATAAACTTACACTTCATATTACAATGAATCCCTCTGAGTTTGTTGTTGCAAAGAATCATCAGGAGCGTCTCACTACTTCTGAATTAAAAACATTCATAGAAGAGCAGGAACAGAGGGGGCGTTCGGGGTTGAATAATTACAGATTGGAGTATCAGAAGCGTTTTGCAGGACCTTTTGGTTCTTTTATCCTTGCTTTCATAGGTGTTTGTGTGGCATCTAAAAAGGTCAGAGGTGGTACAGGTCTGCATATGTTCATAGGTCTTGCGTTAAGTGTTGTATATATCTTATGTACGCTTATGTCTTCCATACTTACAGCACAGGCAGGCGTTAACCCTGTGCTTGCCATTTGGTTGCCTGCCTATGTGTTTGCTTCTATTGGATTTATTCTCTACGCAAAGGCGCAGAAATAGGTGTCTTACCTCTTTGAGGGAGGTGTGTCAAAATCACCGAAATCATCTGATGCTGTAGCCCAAGATGAGAATGGAACAACAGGTTCCGCTGGCTGTGGAGTAGTGGTATCTTCTGTAGTTTTTGCCTCTTCCTTCTGCTCATCAACTGGTTCAGGTTTAGTAACTGCCTCAGGAATACTGTTGCCGTAATACTGCTCATATAACTCTTCAGAGCCCTCGGGAGCGCTGAGGTCTGAGAGCTCAAATCCTGTAGCGACTATTGTAATCTTAATGGAGCTCTCTAAATTGTTATCATAGGTACCACCCCAGATGAGTTCCTCATCAAGATTTTTGTTTATAGACTGCACAAACTCAGATATTTGTCCCATCTCTGTCATAGTCAGTTTATGGTCTTCAGATGTATATACATACATAAGAAGCCTTGTAGCCTGACGTATGTCTTTATTCTTAAGAAGCGGACTACATAGAGCCTCATCTATGGCATCTTTAATACGATTCTCTCCATCAGCCATACCGGTATTCATAATTGCCACACCACTGTCTTTCAAAATGGTCTCAACATCGGCGAAGTCTATGTTTATTATGTTACCCTTTAATGTAATCATCTCCGCAATACTTTTTGCAGACTCAGAAAGCACCTCGTCGGCTTTGTAAAAAGCCTGGTCAAGTGTCATATTAGGGTAGAGTTCAATAAGTTTCTCATTATTGATTATTAGAAGAGCGTCTACATATTTGTTCATCTCAACAACTCCGGCAAAGGCTTTCTTTATTCTGTTTCCTAATTCAAACTTGAATGGTATTGTAACAATACCTACGGTAAGAATGTTCATCTCTTTTGCTATCTTTGCAACTATAGGAGCAGCACCTGTGCCTGTTCCGCCTCCCATACCGGCTGTGATGAATACCATTTTTGTTCCGTCGCTCAGTAACTCTCTTATTTTCTCCTCACTCTCTAAAGCCGCCTCTTTGCCCTTTTCGGGTTTTGCTCCGCATCCAAGTCCTGATGTCAGACTCTCTCCAATTTGAATTTTTACTGGAACTGGAGAACTGTTAAGGTCTTGTATGTCTGCGTTACAAACAGCAAATGTCACATTGTGGATTCCCTCTTGATACATGTGGTTTACGGCGTTGCTTCCGCCACCGCCAACACCAATTACTTTGATTACTTTGTTAATTTCAGTTGGAATTACATAATTTTCAAATTCTTCAGGCATAATGTTATATATTTATTGTTTTACATTTTTTCATTCTCTTCTGACACTGTGAAGAAATTAAAGGTTTTCTGAGTTCCAGTCTCGGTTCCTGATGAGAATATCCCTTTAACAAGTTTTTTCAAAGATGAATTGTTAGGACGCGGTGTGTCACAAGGCTCAACCGCATAGTTTAGGAGTGCAAGTATTAGAGCGTATTCAGATCCTTGTACAGTTGACGCTTTTTCTCCAAGCAGAATTCCCTCCTTGAATTTAGCCATTCTGACTTCAAGCCCGGTTTGTCTTGCAAGTAGTTTGTCAAGATATGGCAGCCTTGAGCCGCCTCCGGCAAGTAATATTATTCTGTTTTTATTTGAGTTCCATTGAGTTATAACCATATTTCTGATAACACGTTTGAATATATCCTCAACACGTTTCAGTATCTCTTTTGAGAGTTCACTTACTCTTATAGTCTTGGTGTTTTCCTTATTTAATGATACCATTTGGTCAGCCCCTTCGGTTGGCAATGCCTTACCAAACATCAACTTCAGATTCTCTGCAAGTTTGAATGGGAAGTCAAACAGGGTTTGTAGGTCAGTGGTAATTATACGACTTCCTCCGGGTAATGAGCCCTCATAACTGACGCTTGAGTCATTAATGTAAGAGAATGTGGTATAGGTGTCTCCAAAATCAATTGTCAGAACACCGTTCCTCATCTCCTCAGCGGTTGTGAAGAGTGATGTTATCAACAAATCGTTGCTTTTGTCTGAATATTTTACAATTACATTTTTTAAAACCTTTTTCATCAACTTGTCCTGATTCTCATCGTTTGGTTTTATCCCGTGCCAAGTAATGTAAACATAATTGAGTTCTTTTAATCGCGCTCCGTTTTTTAACTTCTGAATCAATCGATTAATATGCAACGCCGCTTTGTCAACAGATTTTAATTCTCCTTTCTCAATACATCCCTCTTCTGTCTTCTCCTTCTCAATGTCAATAATCTCTATACCATCTTCACTTTTCTTAGCGACAGCACCAATCACCTGATAACTACCCAGGTCTATTGCGGCAACATAAAATTCACTCATTTTTTCCTCCTTTCTTGCAAAATATCAGATTCTCATATCGCAGGTCAACTTGTGAGTATCTTTCACTCCAAGCCGCATTTGAGTATTGGTCATACCATAGCGTGGCAAGCTCAAGTTTCTCTTTATATGTATCTAAATTGTTGATAATCAGTTTTGTCGCTCCTTTGTTTGTGAATAGTTCAATATTGCCTTCAGGCGTAATGTTTACTACTCTTATAGTCTCATTCCAGAATTCATTATTTTGTATGAACTTTATAAGTTCATATAATTTCCCCGATGCCAATTCTTCTGACACATAGCCTGTGACAAGAGGTGTTATCTCCACAGCCACTCCGTTTGCTTTAAGCGGAATGCGGTCACTGTCAATGTAATAGGAGTGCTTGTCTGACATCACTTTGAATTCAGGAACTCGTTGCGTCAGATTTATTGTAAGGTCTCCCTTGTTTGAAATGTAGCACTCTGCCCATCTGACTACGTTGATTCTCTCAACACTTTTCTCTATCCTGTCTGCTAAATTACTTGTGATGTTACGCCCTATGGGATTCACTCCTCGTTTGTCTATCTCTCTTAGTATGTCATCCTCACAGATGAACTGATATTTATCAAAGTCAAGGATATTTACCTGAAAGTTTGTACATAGATGCTCTTTCTGCCATTTGTCAGCCATAATACCGGCAAAAACAGCATATCCTAAAAGATCCACAATTATAAGTGACAGTCCGGTAATCTTTAATATGTACAATACTTTCTCTTTCATTATTACTACTCTCCACCCGTTACTTAAAAAATTACTACTTCATTGTGATACTTAATTGTTAATTGTTAATTGTTAATTACTAATTACTAATTCCTCAGGTGCTCTTCAATAGCATCAGTATATCTGTCAATATTCCCGGCTCCCATTGTTACAAATATATCAAATTTGTGCTTGTCAATCTCATTTACAAGTTCCTCTTTTTTGCACATTGACTTCTCACAACCCTTAAGTTTCTTGTATATTATCTCAGATGTCACTCCAGGTATAGGCTCTTCACGTGCGGGATAGATGTCAAGCAATATTACATCATCGGCAATTGCAAGACTCTCTGCAAACCCAACCGCAAAATCCCGTGTGCGTGTGTAGAGGTGTGGCTGGAACGCACAACATATTCTTTTGTCAGGATAGAGAGCCTTTATTGACTCCAATGACGCCTTTATCTCTCCAGGATGGTGTGCGTAGTCATCAATGTAGATAACTTTATCGGTCTTAACACGTACATCAAATCTACGCAGCGTCCCTTTGAAACTCTTTATGGCATCCTTTATGCTTTTAGCACTAACATTGTTAAGCAGTGCTGTGGCTATAGCCGCCACTGCGTTCTCAACATTCACCATAACAGGTACTCCCAATTCAATCTCCTCTATTTTAATATCAGGTCCGTTAAAATCAAAGGTCAGTTTTCCGTTTCCAATGTTAATGTTTGATGCGTGAAAATCTGCCGATGTGTCATCAAGTGAGTAATTGAACACTTTCACTCCGTCGGCTGTATCAGGCTTTAAATCAATTCCTTTTTTCATTATCAAAGCACCTCCTGGACGAATCTTGCTGGTGAATTCTGCGTAAGCTTTCAGCATCTCCTCTTTTGTTCCGTATATGTCAAGGTGGTCAGGGTCTGTTGCTGTTACAACTGCCATATATGGTGTCAGTGTAAGGAATGAACGGTCAAATTCATCGGCTTCGGCAACAACTGTATTGCTCTCTGTATCAATTAATAGATTGCTTGAGAAGTTCTTTGAGATGCCTCCTAGAAAGGCGCTTGTACCAGCCCCTGATGTGTGCAGAATATGTGCTATGAGCGTTGAGGTTGTGGTCTTACCGTGACTTCCCGCCACGCAAAGTGAGTCCTTGCCTTCAGTCAGCAACCCTAACACCTCGGAGCGTTTGTATATTTTGAATCCTCCGTTTCTAAAGAATGTAAGTTCTCCCATATCCTGCGGTATAGCAGGTGTATATATTATCGTGGTTTTCTCAGGGTCCATAAACTTAACAGGTATCAGGCTTATGTTATCAGAGTAATGAATGTCAATTCCTTCTGACTCCAATACTGCTGTAAGAGGACTCTTTGTAAGGTCATATCCACCTACCAGATCACCCATTTTATAGAAATACCGTGCTAATGCACTCATTCCAATTCCACCGATTCCAAGAAAGAAGTATCTCTTTTTCTCTCTCTTCTTTGTTTTAGGTGTGGCTCTCTTTTCAGTGTCAGTTGGTGTCACTCCTATCATATCAAGTATCTCTCTTGCTATTGTTTCTGTGGCGTCTGGTTTTGCAAGCAGTTTAATATTCTTGCTTAACTCATCAAGTTTGGACTTGTCAGAGACAAGGGATAACGCCTCCTTCACTAGTTTTTCAGGAGCCTCAGCGTCAGTTATAAGAATAGCAGCTCCTTTAGTTGAGAGGGCAAGTGCGTTTTTGGTCTGGTGGTCCTCAGCGACGTTAGGGGAGGGAACAAGAACGCTAGGTTTCCCTAACAGACAGAGTTCTGATATGGAACTTGCACCGGAACGGGAGATTACTAAGTCGGCTATAGAGTATGCTAAATCCATACGGGAGACGAAGTCTGTTATCACGACATTCTCAAGATTGTAATCCTTTGTCAGCTCCTTTATGTTATCAATATAGAACTTGCCGGTTTGCCAGATAACTTGAACTGAGTCTTTGTAAGTTGTGGTAATCTCTTTCAGACCATTAAGTATGCTCTGGTTTATTGTCCTTGCGCCAAGACTGCCACCTATTACAAGTATTGTCTTTTTATCTGATTTCAGTCCGAATTCATTGTAGCCTTGAGCCCTCTCTTTTTCACTTGTTTTCAGTAAATTGGAACGAACTGGGTTCCCTGTCAGTGTTATCTTGTCGGCAGGAAAGAATTTCTCCATACCTTCGTATGCCACACAAATGCGGTTGCAGCGTTTGCTGAGAAGTTTGTTAGTGACTCCGGCGTATGAGTTCTGCTCTTGAAGAAGTGTGGGTATTCTCATACTTTGAGCCTGCCACAGAACAGGTCCGCTGGCGTATCCGCCAACTCCAATAACGGCATCGGGGTTAAAATCTTTTATTATTTTCTTTGCCATTCTTACGCTTTTTATGGCGTTGCAGAGAACAGTTATGTTTTTTGATGTCAGTTTTCTGTACAGTCCTTGTATAGGTAACCCCACAATTTCATACCCTGCGGCAGGGACTTTCTCCATCTCCATTCTTCCATTTGCGCCTACAAATAGTATTTTGCAGTCAGGTAGCATCTCTTTGAGTGCTCCTGCAATACTGACGGCGGGGAATATGTGCCCACCAGTACCGCCTCCGCTGATAATGAACCTTTTCATAATGTTACTTTTTTAGGAGTTTCTTCTTTTTCATCAATTATCTCATTCTCTTCATTCTTATTAACTTCACGGCTTATGCTAAGTACAATTCCAAGCATCAGGCAGGTTGAGACTATGGATGAGCCACCTTTACTGAATAGTGGAAGCGGTTGTCCGGTAACAGGTCCTATGCCTACAGCCACACACATACTTATGAATGCCTGCATTACCACCATAAAGGTCAATCCCATAACCATTAGGGCTGGATAGATGGTTCCGCACTTTTTTATTATCTTACCTGCAAAGTATAATAGTGATAGATATGAGAACAAGACAAGAATCACACCAAACCATCCTGACTCCTCTACAAGTATGGCGAAGATGAAATCAGAGAATGCGAGTGGCAGATAGTCACGTTGTATACTGTTCCCAGGTCCTGTCGGGGTTCGCCCGTTAGCAATGGCTATCTTGCCGTGCATCCGCTGACGGTTTCCGTCATTTATCACATATATCTTCTTGTCATCAGGAGTGGTTATATCCTCAAGGCTTTTCTCTATTCGTCCTTTTATTGACGGCATATGTCCTGGCAATTTATTGTTAGTCTCATTTGATATATTCAGCAGCACTGCCACAATTAGTACCACCGTTGCAATGACAGATACAGTAATTATTGTGAGCTTTTTCCAATCAACACGACCCACAAGCATCATTGCAAAGGTAAGCGTAGCTATCATAACCGCTGTGGATAGATTCTGCATTGCAATTGGAATGCATGTTGTACATACCACTCCTATGATGCTCCAGAAATATATCTTCTCTTTTTTATCCCTCTCCTCTTGTGAAATATTCAGAATGTTGTTGCCATTCCCGTTCGCCTGATAGAGAGTGAGAAAATCAGCAAGGAACATTATTATGAATAGTTTTGCGAACTCTTGTGGCTGCAGGTCAAATCCACCCAATCTCAATGCTCTGGTTCCACCGTTCAAGTTGACGCCTATGTAGGGCATCAGGAAGAGTATTATTATTATTAACGGAAGTCCTATTATGTATATCCTTCTAAGCCAACTATATGGGAAACGGCTCATAATCAGTAGTATGAATACTCCTAACGCAAGGTGTGTTATATGTCCGTAGAAAGGGTCAAGGTAGTTGGAAGTCTTATATGCCACGGTGCTTATGGCACTGAACATAAGGATAGATGAGGCGACCATCATAATGGCTATCACCATCCAAATTGCGGGACTACCTTGAAATATGCCTTTCAGAAAATCTTTCATATCAGAGATTTTTTACTGCTTCTTTAAACATTTTACCACGATGCTCATAATTATTGAAGAGGTCAAAGCTTGCACAGCAAGGTGAGAGAAGGACGGTATCTCCATCCTTAGCCGCCTTGTAGCACTCATTTACTGCATCTTCCATAGAGCCTACACTAACATAGGGCTTCACACCACTGAAAAAGTTTATTAGTTTTATATTATCCTTCCCCATAAATACAAGAGAGCGTACTTTTTCTTTCACAAGTGGGAGTATCTCATTATAATCATTTCCCTTGTCTGTCCCTCCGAGAATCAGCACTACAGGAGTCTTCATACTCTCAAGCGCGTACCAACATGAGTTGACATTTGTGGCTTTTGAGTCATTGACATAAAATACCCCTTTGACTTTTGCCACAGGCTCCAATCTGTGCTCAACGCCATCAAAATCCATAAGTGATGAGCGTATTGCCTCATCTTTTATATATAGGGCGCTTGCAGAGAGTGCGGCTGCCATAGAGTTGTATATGTTATGAGTTCCCTTGAGTGAGAGGTCATTCACTGAGATGCTTAGGAAACTATTCTCTCCTTCAATGGTAAAGTTCCCATCCTCAATATATGCCTTTGCGTTATTTCCTCTCTTCAGAGAGAACGGAGTACGTCTGCCTTCACTGACTATTGAACTAAGGTTCTTGCGTATAACCTCATCATCATTCCAATAGATGAATACATCATCTTTTGTCTGGTTCTGTGTAATGCGCATCTTGGCGTCAATATAGTTCTGGAATTTATATTCATAGCGGTCAAGGTGGTCTGGTGTAATGTTCAGTAACACTGCTATATCTGCCTTGAAGTCATACATATTATCAAGTTGGAAACTGCTCAGCTCAATTACATAGTAGTCAAAGTCATTCTCTGCCACCTGAAGTGCGAAACTCTTTCCCACATTACCGGCAAGTCCTACATTAAGTCCTGCTTTTTTCAGTATGTGGTAGGTCAGCATAGTTGTAGTAGTCTTACCGTTACTACCGGTAATGCACACTGTCTTAGCCTTATTATATCTGCCGGCGAACTCTATTTCAGAAATAATTGGTGTCCCTTGTGCCATTAGTTTCTGAATGAGCGGGGCTTTTGTAGGTATGCCAGGGCTTTTTATTACCTCGTCAGCCTTGAATATGCGTTCTTCTGAATGGTGATTCTCCTCCCACTCAATGCCGTATCTGTCAAGCAAATCCTTATAGCTTTGTTTGATACTGCCTGAGTCTGACAAAAATACGTCAAACCCTTTGACTTTAGCAAGAACTGCGGCTCCTGAGCCGCTCTCGCCACCACCTAGCACAATAATTTTTTTGCCTTTCATCGTATTTTGAGTGTTAGAATTGTAAATACTGCCAATGCTATGCCTACAATCCAGAAACGCGTTACAATCTTAGCCTCTGGTATGCCTTTTTTCTGAAAATGGTGATGGAGTGGTGACATAAGGAATATTCTCCTTCCCTCTCCATATTTCTTTTTAGTATATTTGAAGTATGATACCTGCATCATTACAGATAAATCCTCTATAAGGAATATTCCGCAAAGTACGGGTAAAAGTAACTCCTTGTGAATTATAATGCTGAACACCGCTATTATACCTCCTATTGTCAGACTTCCTGTGTCACCCATAAACACTTGGGCCGGGAATGAGTTATACCATAGGAAACCCACCATCGCTCCCATAAACGCCGCCGCATAAACCACAAGTTCATCACTGCCGGGAACAAACATTATATTCAGGTAGTTTGCAAAGAACAGGTTACTTGATACATACGCCAGCACGGCAAGCGCCGCTCCTATGATACTTGATGTGCCCGCTGCAAGTCCGTCAAGCCCATCAGTCAGGTTGGCTCCGTTTGAGGTCGCTGTTATGACAAATATTGTCAGAATGACAAAGAATATCCATGCCGCCTGCTGCTTGTGCTCGCCACAGAATTTAAACAGGTCAGCATAATCAAGGTTGCCGTCCTTAAAAAATGGTATGGTGGTCTTTGTTGACTTAGCCGCTATGTCAGAATCAAGTCTCTCAACGTGTGCTATCTCTGTCTTTGTAAGATGCTGTGGATTCTCTATAACCACCGCCTCAGGGCTCAGGAAGAGTGTCAGCCCCACTATAAGTCCAAGACCTATCTGACCGGCTATCTTCGCTTTACCTGGCATACCCTCCTTATTCTTTTTGAATACCTTGATATAGTCATCAGCAAAGCCTAACGCTCCAAGCCACACTGTGGTTATTAGCATTAGCAGAATGTATATGTTCCTCAAACGTCCGAACAAAAGGCATGGTACCACGATGGCTATGATGATTATTATTCCACCCATCGTGGGAGTTCCTTTCTTGTTCAACTGCCCTTCAAGTCCTAGGTCACGGATACTCTCTCCAATCTGTTTCCTCTGCAGATATTTGATAATATTCTTGCCTATTATCATTGAAATGAAAATGGCTGTTACAAATGTTAGTGGAGCACGGAATGAGACATAACTGAATAGTCCCGCTCCAGGCATATTGAATGCCTCTTCTAAGTATCTGAATAAGTAGTAAAACATATTATATTAAAAATTCTTCCACATCATTAAAATGGTGCTTGACACCGTTGATTTCCTGATAGGTTTCGTGCCCCTTGCCTGCTATGAGAATAATGTCATTAACAGTCGCTATGGCTCTTGCTGTCTTTATAGCAGACGAGCGGTTCTCTATTACAAGAACCCTCTTCATATCTTTTTCAGCCACCCCGGCAAGCATATCGTTGAGAATATCCATAGGATTCTCTGTGCGTGGGTTGTCAGATGTGAGTATCACCTGTTCACTACCGTTAGCCGCTATCTTTGCCATTTGGGGACGTTTGCCTTTATCTCTGTCTCCGCCACAACCTGTAACTGTAATCAGTTTTCCGTACTTAGGGTTTCCTTTGCGAATCTCATTTATTGTGTTTATGACGTTTTCAAGTGCGTCAGGGGTATGTGCGTAATCAACTATCGCCACTTTGCCATCGGGGCTGGAGATGCGTTGGAAACGCCCGTTTACAGGTTGCATGGCACTAAGCGCCACCATAATCTCAGGGGGGGTGACTCCTAACAGATATGCCGCTCCGAATACTGCGGTGAGGTTGGCGGCGTTGAATTTTCCCACAAAACCGAGCGATGCATCTATGTTGTTGATAGACAAGTCCATTCCATCAAAACTCAACTCTTTTATCTTGCACTTGAAATCAGCAAGAGTTTTTGTGCTATATGTGTATTTGTTTGCCTTAGTGCTCTGAAGCATCACTTTGCCGTTGCGGTCATCAAGATTAGTCAGTGCGAATGCTGTGGCTGGCAATTCGTCAAAGAATCTCTTTTTGGCTGCAAGGTATGCATCCATTGTCTTGTGATAGTCAAGGTGGTCACGTGTCAGGTTTGTGAATATGCCTCCGTCAAACCTCAATCCTGCTATTCTGTTTTGGTCAATGGCGTGGCTGCTGACTTCCATAAATACTCTTGAACATCCCTTCTCAACCATCTTTGCAAGCATCCCGTTTAACTCAATAGGGTCAGGGGTTGTATGGGTGCTTGGATACTCCTCATCATCAACCATATTGCATACTGTTGAGAGCAGTCCTGCCTTGTATCCTCTGAACTTGAATAGTTTGTAGAGTAGGGTGGCAATAGTTGTCTTGCCGTTTGTGCCGGTCACGCCTACCAGTATAAGGTGGTCTGATGGTCTGCCATAGAACGCTGATGCAACTTCACCAAGTGCTATGGAACTATCTTTGACTGCAATGAAGGTTACTCCGATGGTCGGTTTATTTGGTATTTTATTGCATATTATAGCCTTTGCACCATCGTGGATTGATTTTTCAATGAAGTTATGACCATCAACATTAGTCCCTTTGACGGCTATGAAAAGAGAGCCTGCCTTAACCTTTCTTGAGTCAAGGCATACATCTGTAATCTCTATATCGGGGTCTCCCCAGATACGTGTCACATCAATCTCCTCTATAAGTTCTGTCAGTCTCATTGTATTGAATCTTTTGCCCAGTCGGGAACATCGCCGTCATTTAATATATATGCTCTTTCTGCTATCTTTTTGAATACTTTTCCGCACATTCCGCCTGCCGATGCCGCTCCTTGGGGCTCTCTTATATAGACAATGCAAGAGTACATTGGTTTGTCGGCGGGAAAATAACCGCAGAATGTTATCTGATGCCTTGTCTTGCCCTCTGCGTTCCTGTTGCTTCCTCTTTCAAATATTTGTGAGGTTCCGGTCTTTCCTGCTATTGTGAATAGTTTTGACTGAACCCCCTTTGCTGTTCCTTTTGTAACTACGCCCTCAAGCACTTTCTGCATCTTATGTATTGTCTCTGGCTTAGCGATTCGCTCATTTACAACTGTTGGTTCTATATACCTAACACTGTCAAGCGGACCTCTTATCTCTGATACAAACATCGGTTTCATCATTCTGCCCTCATTTGCTATGGCGTTATAGAACATTAAAGTGTAGATTGGTGGAACTACAACTTCATATCCTATTGACATCCAAGGTAGTGAGGTCTTTGACCAGAATCTGTTGTCTGTGTTTTTTATTTTGACTTTGGCGTGCCCGGGTATCTCTATATCAAGCGGCGTGTCAAGTCCTGTCTTATGAATAAGGTCAATGAAACGTTGCGGATTATTTCCGTAATATTTTTCTATAAGTACTGATACGCCCACATTTGATGATTGATACATCACCTCAGGTACGGTCAGTACACCGAATCCGCCTCTTCGCCAATCTCTCATAACCCTGTCGGCGAATTTATGTGTACCGTCCTCAGTGCTTACTGTTGTTGTAGTGTCAATTTTGCCGTCGTCCATCGCTACAAGGAATGAGACTGTTTTGAATGTGGAGCCTGGGTCTATCTCAGAACCGCACGCTATATTTGTTATCTCACTGTATTTACCGCTTTTTGTTCTTGAAAGGTTTGCTATGGCTTTAATTTTTCCTGTGGCAACCTCCATTACCACAGCACATCCATATACGGCGCCGTCTCTTTCCAACTCTTCCATCAGAGCTCGCTCGACTGTCTCTTGCAGATGAAGATTCAGCGTGGTTACAATATCCTTCCCATCCTCGGCTGGTTGTAGGATAATGTCAATTTTGCTACCTGCCCGTTTCTCTGTTTTCTTGAATCCGTATTTGCCCTCCAGTTCCTTGTTGTAATACATTTCAAGACCACTCTTACCACCTTTTTCCACTATTCCGTAAACATCTCCTATAGTCCTCTTCGCAAGCACGCCGAATGCGTTGATTCTGACAACTCTCTCCTCTGCTGTGAAACCACCTTGTATGGCTCCTCTGCGCAATATAGGAAACTTCTTCACCTCTTGATAATCAAGGTAACTGACACGTCTGTTAAGGAATCTGTATTCAGCTCTCTTCTCTTTAAAGGCTTTTCTGAACCCAGCGCTATACTCCTCTGCTGTCTTATCCTTGAATTTATCAGCCAAAGCCTTTGAAAGGGAGTCAACATTGCTTTCAAAAAATGTCTTGCCTGTTTTTTTGTCTTTTTCAGTGAATGCCTTCACTCTCATATCCATACAGAGTCTGTACATTGGCAAGGAACTAGCCATCAGAGATCCGTTGTCACTCAGAATGTTCCCGCGTCTGCCCTTGATGGTGTCAGGAGTGCTGTCAGTAACATTTTGTAGTGCCATAAGTTTGTCATATTCCACATATTGTATATGTATTATCTGAGATACAATAAGTGCCCCGATAGATAGCATAATAGCATATATTATGCCGAATCTAAGGCGCATCGATGTCTTTATATCCTTAGATTTCGCAATGAGGACAATCAGGAGTATGATTGTAATCAGTAATATGATTCCTATGACTATTACGGCATATTTCATCTATTTATCTTGAAAGGAGGCATATCAGGTTCCACAAGGTTCAGCCCTCTCTCTTCTATTAATTTCTCAAGTTCAATCTGTCTTCCTGCCTTTAAAAGTTCGGTCTCTGTAATTGTTGATATGTATTTTGCGTGTTCCAGCTCCTCGTGTAACTCGTCAATGCGTTTGAGCATCTTCTCACAAACCATTCTGTTGTTCATATAGAAGAAGGTGCATAGGACTACAAGGAAAACCCACTTTCCTTGTTTCAACACCCAATCTTTCAAAAGTGTGCTTCCGCTTGCCACATCTTGAATCTTCAAGAATTTCATTCCTTGAACAAAGCCGCTGTCTGATATGTTTTTGAATGGGTTTTTCATACTTTTTCGGCAACTCTTAACTTTGCGCTGCGGGAACGGGGGTTTCTCTCCATCTCATCCTCTGACGGCGTTATCATTTTTTCTGTCTGCTTGAATGGCGCTGTTATGTTTCCATAGAAATCTTGTTTTACATTTCCCTCAAAGTTTCCTGACCTCATATAGTTTTTTACTAGCCTATCCTCAAGAGAATGGTATGTAATCACAACTAATTTACCCCCTCTTCTCAGCGCTTTTTCGCTACTGGTCAACATTGTCTTTAATGCACCTAACTCATCATTAACCTCTATTCTAAGTGCTTGAAATATCTTTGCCAACTCTTTCTTCTTATCATAGCCACAAAACTTATCAACAATTTTGGCGAATTTGAATATCGTGTCTATTTTCTCATCTCCTCTTCTCTTTATTATCTCACTCGCTATTTTCCGCGCGGTCTTCACTTCTCCATATAGATAAAAAATATTTGACAATCTCTCTTCAGAGTAATTATTAATAATGTAATCGGCTGTTAATGAGGCGTTCTGATTCATTCTCATATCCAGAGGTCCGTCAAAGCGGAATGAAAAGCCTCTTTCCGACTCATCAAAGTGGTGTGATGATACACCGAGGTCTGCGAGAATGCCGTCAAGTGGCAGTGCTTCATAGTATCTGGCAAAATTAAGCAGGTATCTGAAGTTGCTTTGACAAAATGTTATCCTGCTGTCATCGGGGATGTTTGCTATCACATCTTTGTCTTGGTCAAATGCGAGTAATCTGCCGTCTACGCCAAGTCTGTCAAGTATCTCTGCGGAGTGACCGCCACCACCAAAGGTCAGGTCAGCATACGTGCCGTTCTCTTTCATTGACAGCGCGTCAATGCTTTGCTTAAGAAGAACAGGTATGTGGTAACTGTCTGTCATCGCGGTACTTTATTGCTGCTTCTGAATATCTTCTGACATCATTGCCTCAAGTTCTTTGGCGAAGTTGTCCGGAGAAATGAATGTTTCCTCAATTTTGCCCGCAGGCCAAATCTCAATTGTTGTGTCACTGCCCACGAAACGAATGTCTGATTTTATGCCCAAAGCCTCAATGTGGCGGCGTGGGATAAGCATTCTTCCGTTATCCTCAAGTTCTATGCGGTCTGCCTCCGCCACAAACTGACGGAATACTTGTGATTGCGTTCTGTTCCAATTGTTCAGACTCCCTTTCAGATGTGCCACGATGCCGTTCCAAGCCTCTTCTGTGTAGAGGACAAGGCAGTTGCAGAATATGTCTTTACGTAGCACAAAAGTCTTACAATCATCAAGTTGCTTGCGTAGTTGCGCTGGAAGGAACGCCCGTCCCTTTGCGTCAACCCTTGCGTCAATATTTCCAATTAGTGATTGCATCTCTTACTTTTTTCTGGTTGTAAAAGTACTTCAAAATTCCCCACTTTACAACTTTTTTAGACACGATTAGACACAAAAGTTATTAACAATTCATCGTGAGGTGCTTTTAATTGTTAAAAAATTTGATAATTGACAAAAATAAAATAACTTTGTGCCACAAATGGAACAACTCATAGATAGGATAGACAGGGAACTCATAAAGGCGGAACTTACGCCTGATAAATTCCTAAGGAAGACCAACAAGGGTGGCAATGAGATTTATGTCACCACCGCCGCTGGTTCTCCTAATATAATGCGTGAGATAGGTCGCCTGAGGGAGTGGGCGTTCAGACTCCCAGGAGGAGGCACAGGCAAGGATTGTGATACTGATGAGTTTGACTATATGGAGAAACCGTACAGACAATTGTTTGTGTGGGATCCACAGAATGAGGAGATACTGGGCGGTTACCGTTTCATACACGGAAAAGATATGACATTTGATGAGAATGGACAACCGATTCTCGCTACTTCTGAAATCCTTCACTTTTCTGAAAAATTTATTACGGAATATCTGCCGGAGACAATAGAGTTGGGGCGTTCTTTTGTTCATCCTGATTACCAAGCCACTAAGATGGGTGCTAAGAGTCTTTTCGCACTTGATAATCTTTGGGATGGTTTAGGTGCTTTGACTGTTGCTGAGCCCAATGTCAGATATCTATTCGGAAAAGTAACAATGTATCCTTCATATAATACAAGAGCAAGGGATTTGATATTCTCTTTCATCGGGAAGTATTTTCCAGATAAAGATAACCTTGTGCGCCCGTATGACGCTTTGCCAGTGAATATGACAGAGGATGAGAGGGACGCTCTCTTTAACTCTGGGAATTTTAAAGAGGATTACAAAACCCTGCATCGTCAGGTCAGAGAGTTAGGAGTGGACATTCCGCCACTTGTTCACGCCTACATAGGTCTGTCTGCTACAATGCGGGCTTTTGGCGCCGCAATATGCAAATCATTCGGAAGTGTTATTGAATTTGGCATTTTGATGACTGTGTCGGATATCTATCCTGAAAAGAAACGCCGTCATATTGAAAGTTATCTGGCTGAATGGACAGAGAGAGTTTCAAAGTAAATAACCTCATTTTATTATCAAAAAAACACCTTATTTTTCATTAAGGTGTTTTTTTACTCTCATTATTTTGTCTTTTACGCTAAAATGTGTAAATTTGTGTTATTTACTGGTAATCTGATTGCGGACCATGAAAAAATCTTATATATTATCCTTGCTGGCTTGCTTGTTTGTGTTTGCCGTGCCTGTTGAATTGTGTGCCGCATATACGATGGCCGTTTTTCCCACATCGTCGCCTACAAATGTCCAGTATTTCACTTTTGAGAATGCAGGTACGAATGTGTCTGACGAGATGGTGGTGTATGGTTCTGTTTCTGGTGAATGGAGCGATTATAGTTATTGGGTAGGAGTTGATAATCAGCAAGTTGAAAATATTTCAGAAACTAAAACGCTAAGTTCATTGGGAACTTGCACAACTGGGATTTTCAGTGTCAATATATACACTTCTCATACATACGATAAAAATTACTATCCGCATCAGTTCCGTCAATTGGATGACACTCAATTCATATACGGTGTGGCTTGTTGGGTGGCTACGCTTACGGAGGGGTGTACGGCAGGTGACCCAAATACAGCAGGCAGTCATGTGTTTACAGGAAGCAACACTACGTTTGAATATGAGTTTCCTGTGGATATAACTTACGCCACATTTAAGATTCTTAAATCAACCAATGGCAGTGATTGGGGTTGGGATGCGGGGCAGGTAGGTCATCCTAAGTCAGGCACTGTGCTAAAGGCTGGAGAGAATGTGATTATTACCGAAAATGGTGCAGGCAACATAAGTCTCAATTTGCCAGGTTTGAAAAAGGGAGATAAGGTCTCTCTGAATTTGATTAAGGAGGGGGCTGTGTATGAACTGGTAGCCTATTATGTTCCAACTCCTGTCATTACGCAAATAGGTGATGGTTGCAATAAGCTGATTTTCCGTTTGGATTCATACGATACTTCTGAATACACGCAGCACTTTACATTGAATGGCAACCCAATAACTTTCACGGGTAATCAATATGAGGTTCCTAATCCAATCAGAGGTCAGAATTATACTGTGAAGGGATATTTTACAGATACTGACGATTGGGCTGGGTATGAGGCAAGTATCATATCTTCTTTGCCTCCGCTTGTGGAGAAACCTATAGTAGCAGCACCTACGGCGGTGTGTAATATTCCTATTACCTATACATTGGTTAATCCAAATTCAGATGTTAACTACACTTGGAAATTGAACGGAACATCAGTAACTCCGCAAGATAACAAATACACGCTTGTCTCACCCACATCGGGTGTGGAATATAAAATGGAAGTCACTGCCTTTGACGGTTGCTCAGAGCAGACATCAGACCCTATAAGCCGTGTGTATAAAGAGTCACCGGAGGCTCCTATTCTGAAGAGCCAATTCTCTTGTGGAACCGCCCCTGTTTTTATGGTAACAAACTATAATTCAACTAATTCTTATAGTTGGTTTGTGAACGGAGGTCTTGTTACGGCATCGGGTGATACATATACCGTGGAAGATGGGAAACTGGAAAACAAGAAGAAATATACAGTCAAGGTAACGGCAACTAAAGATGGTTGTGAATCCCAAACATCGGAGATAACAAACGCTTACATAAAAAATCCCGATAAACCAGAGTTATCGGCAAATTCAGGTTGCGGAGACCCTGTGGTGTTTACGTTAACATCTACAGACCCTTATTCCACGTATTCATGGGTTTTAAATGGGACAGCCGTAACTCCTTCTGGTAATTCGTATAGTGTTTCCAACCCTGTTGACGGACAAACTTATACAATGAATGTAACTGCCTCAACCTCTACAGATGACGGTTCTTTCGGTCCGTGCATATCTGCGGTTGAGACAAAATCGCAAACTTATCAACTTAGTCCTTCCGCTCCATCGGTAACGCCTTATAGTGCTTGTGCGGTGGCAGGAACAGGAAGTTGGTCATCTTTGGTTCAGAAAGGGGCTGGCATGTCGTTGGTTTGGTATGAAAGTCCGGTGTCTGCGGATGAAATCCCTGAGCCGGCTGGATTCAATATGGCAGAGGCTGGCACCAAAAGTTATTGGGTGGCTCAAAAAACTGCATCGGGTTGTTATAGTACAAGAGTTGAGGTAAAGGTTACTGTTATAGAATTGCCAAGTAAACCAATGTCTATTCCGTATGCCGCTTGTCCTACCGCTACAACAGAGACTCAGGAGTGGTCATCACTTGTAAATGCAACAGGGACATTAAAATGGTATGCTACAGAAACTTCCACCACACCTACTCAGGTTACAACTTTTGATAAGAGCAAGACACAAAATTCATCATATTGGGTTTCACAAATATCTACTGACGGTTGTGAAAGTACAAGAGCGGAAGTTACCGTTACGGTTTATCAAAACCCGCAAGTGCCTGCGGTTACAAATTATAAGGATTGTCAAATGTCGGGTTATGGCAAATGGTCTGATTTGGTTACCGCTACAGGAGAGTTGCGTTGGTATGATTCAGAGACCTCAACCACTCAAATGGCATCAGTGCCCGATTTTGACAAGAATGTAGTAGGAGATAGATTTTATTGGGTCTCACAATTATCAGAAAATAGTTGCGAGAGCAAAAGAGTCAAAGTATCAGTAAGTGTTCTTAGCAAGCCTACTGTGTATGCTGGCTTGAATCAAAAAATATGTTCGGGAACTACAGCTGGTTTGGGAGAGGCGATAACACCGTCAGAAGATATATTATATTCTTGGGAACCAGCAAGTTTAGTTGAAAATCCTACTGTTCCCAATCCTGTTACCAGAGCATTGTCTGCAACCACAGAATTCACGGTAACAGCGTACAACAAATATTCGAGTTCATGTTCAGCGACATCATCGGTTACTGTAACAGTAGTGGATAAGCCTGTAGCGGGGTTGGTTAATAGCATAGTGCCTATATGTAGCGGCGGTTCAGCCTCTTTTGAGAATATTGAGAATGAGAGTGATGTATCATATTCATGGTCTCCGGTGGCTCTTATACAAGGTTCCGCCATATCATATAAAATGATTACAAAACCTTTGACAGAGGATACTAAATTTACGTTGGTTGCATCACGAAAATTATCAACTACTGAGACTTGCGATTCTCAGGTTGAGGCTACTGCGACTGTGGTTCCGTCACCGGTTGCCAATGCCGGCGATGATGCATCTGTTTGCTATGGCAATACTCATAAGTTAGGCACAGCAAGTGAGTTTGGTGTAGATTATTCGTGGATACCAGCCGATAAGGTTGATAATCCTACCGCTTCCAATCCTTACACGGTTGCTATTGAAGAGGATTTGAATTTTACTTTAACCGCCACACTACACGACGCTCCATATTGTTCAAGTACTGATAATGTTAAGATTACAAAGGTTGAATATCCAAAACAGTATGAGGTATCGGGTGATAACAACTATTGTAAAGGTCACTCAACTGACGCTATGATAGTCTCTCTTTCAAGTTCAGACCACAATACAGAGTATGCGTTGTTTAAGAACGGAGTTCAGGTTGGAGATTATGCTCATGGCACAGGTGCAAAATTACAATGGTATGACAATACAGCGGGTGTATATACAGTAAAGGGTAGAATTATAGGTACTGATTGTGAAAAAGAAATGCTTGGCAGTGCCACCATAATAGAGAGAGAGGCTCCTAATGCCAAAATAAATATATTGGGTGCGATTGCCTGTCCTGGTCAGGAGGTTACAGTGCAAGTAGTGTTTAAGGGCGAGGCTCCGTTTGATTTTGTAATATCAGAAAACGGTGAGAGCAGAAATGAGCATACAGACACTAATGTATTTGAGTATATCATTACCCCGATGAGTACAACTATCATAAAAGTAGAGCGTATTACAGATTTTTATTGCACAAATTACTTTACCACAGGAGAAAAACCTGAACTTGATTTGAATATTGAATCAGTTTCTGATTTTATAATTCACTCATCTCAACCATACAATTCTATTTGTCCTGGAGAATCGGTAACTCTTTCAATTGATTATCAAGGTGAAACGGCTGCATATAGATGGAGTACAGGCGATGTGAATGTGCCAAGTATAACTGTAACTCCTTATACTACCACGCAATATTCTTTGTATGCAGAGACAGAGACAGGGTGTGTTATGGAAGACAATATTACTATTAATGTTGTTGAAAATATACCTATAACAATCTCTGGCTTGAAGGAGTCTATGAATTATTGCAGTAGTGAAGAGGCTATTGTGTCTGCAACTCCTAAGGGTGGTACATTTTCCACGGTACCTAAAAATGTGCTTCAAGGAACCAACAGATTGGATTTTTCTAAAATAAAGACTACCTCAACGGTTGAGTTGACTTATAAATACGGACTTGAGCAATGCTCTTTTGACACAACAGTTGTTTTGTACGTCAGTGCGGTGATTAATAATGTGGATTGGATGGTTATCCCTGATTTCGGACCTCCTTACAAGGAATCATACACCTACTGTCTTCCAAATATTGATGACCAAGACAAGTCTCTTCATCTGCAAGGCTACCCTCAACAAAAGAATGGTAAGTGGGAGATTCGTTCTGAAATAACAACCGATAAAGCAAAAATAAAAGTCACAGATGCTAATAAATCTCAGGCTACTTTTTATGATTATTCAGCAGGTACTTATTGGATAACGTATCATATAACCGATGAGTTTGGATGTGACGCCTCAAAAACAAAACAAATCTCGGTTAGGGTGGATAATCAAGAGCTTGTGGATATGAAGGGTTTCTATTATGACCCGCAACAAGTGCTTTGTTCAAAGGCGGAGAGTGCGGAAATAAGGGCTGATAATATATCCGGTACATACACAATGTCTCCTGCTTCGGCTATAATATCACAAGAAAACGGAAGATTGTTTTTTAAACCTAATGCATATAAACAGGGAGAGCATAAGGCAATCTATACTATAATGGATGAGAAGGGTTGTCCTCACAAATATTCCGCTCCGTTTACCATAAAGGCTCCGGTAAATATCAAGCCATTCGGACTCCAGCCAAGTTATTGCGATTATGATGATGACGTGCCTCTTAGAATAGAATCCGATTCCCCCACAGAAGGTCTCGTGAATATGTATAAATGCAAGAGTGGTACAAGTTGTTCTGCTGATGAGGATTGGGAATTGGTTGAGGCTGTCGCTTCAACTGCTGATCCTGTTTATTTCCGACCTACATGGGGTGCCGGGCACTATAAGATTGTTTATGATTACAACGATGGCGTTTGTGATTGGTCATACACAGAGACAGTTGATGTTTATGCACCAACTCCTATAGATATGCACCTTAAATCAGATTACTGTCGTTCAGATAAGCCTCTCCAACTTGCGGCAACTCCATTTGGAGGTAATTATTGGACAAATGCACCTGACGGTTCGTTAATCAACACCACATTCTATACCAATAAAGCAGGTTTGGGTGTATATAAGATAGGTTATGAAGTTAAGAATGAATATGGATGCGTATCTTTTGATTCCACCCAGATTCAAGTACGTGGTACAGACAATCTTGCCATATTTGATTTAGAGCCTGTATATTGCAGTCCCGAGGGTGAGTCCACAATTTTTGGATTCCCAACAGAAGAGGGTGAAGGGTGGTTTACAGGTCCGTCATTCCTTACTCCAGACCCTGTAAGAGAAGGTTATGCAACATTGGACCTAACAAAAGGTGATTATCATACATCATACAATGTAACATACCACTATCAAATAGAGTATCAATTATCTACAGGGGAGACAGAGAAGTGTGAATCAACAATTACAGACCAGTTCCGCATACTTAATGAGGCATCTGATTTTGGTGGTTATGAGCATTTATCATACATCTGCGGTGATAGGGATTATGTAATCCTGCAAGCGAATCATACTGATAATACAGATTTCATATTCAGTGAGAAGGATTCTCCTGCTTTTGTTGATAACCATGATGGAACAGCAGTCATCTATCCAAAGCAACTTGACAAGGGAATGTATTCTGTTACAATGAAACACTATTTGGTAGAGGAAGGAGATACAATATGTGGTACATCTAAGGTTAAATCATTTTATATAGAAAGACTTCTTGACATACCACAGATAGGCCTTTACTGCCGTGACGGAAACAACGCCATAAAGATGGCAAAATCTGAAGTTGGTGTAAAATATACGTTGAGTGTAAACAATAACTTCTTTGAAGACCGTATAGGAACAGGTGATTCATTGCAGTTTAAGGCTCTTGACGGACCATACGATATTGCACTTTGCAAGATTGAGGCATCTGACCATGGTTGCCGTTACGCAATGTCAAAGGTCATCAGTGTTGAAAAATTGAAGATGGAGTATGAGACTCAGAATATAACCTGTAATGGATTGTCAAATGGTCAATTTGTCGCCACAGTTACAGGTGGCAGATTGCCGTACGACCATATGATAACCCAAACCGAGGGCGGTACTGTATCAGTCAAGGATTCCATTGATTTGAATCTGCAATTAGGAAAATATCATTACTCTGTAACAGATAGTGTAGGGTGTGAGCGTACTGCTGACTTTGAAATAACACAACCTCAGTTGCTAACTGTAACTATTCAGAAACAGGAAGTTAATTGTACTGGAACAAGTACAGGTATGTTAAGGGCTATGCCTAGTGGTGGTACAGGTACACCTACATATCAATGGATTGATTTGAATACAGGTGCAGTTGTAGGGGAGGACGCAACTTTGATTGATGTTCCAAGCGGAACTTATCAGGTTACAATTACAGATGTAAACGGCTGTCCGGCATTTGCTACAGAGACACTTGTAAATCCGGAACCGTTAACGGCTGTAGTTACAAGAGTTAAGAATGTAGATGTTATTGGCTCTGCAGAGGGTGAGATAGATATTGCGGTTCAAGGCGGCATTGAGCCATATTCATATCATTGGTCGGGTAGAAGCATTACTTCTGACACAGAAGGCTTGCAGAATCAGACAGAACTATTGGCTGGTAATTACTTTACAACAGTAACAGATGGCAGAGGTTGTACCTATGATGTATCAGCCGTAGTTACAGAACCTACGCCATTCATAGTCATAGATAAGATTAAGAATGTAAGCTGCAACGGCGGTTCAGACGGCTATATAAATCTTACGGTATCTGGTGCTACCCCTTATTATACATATTTGTGGACACACCCCGATGCCACAACAACTACCGATAAGGACATTTCTAATGTCAAAGCAGGAATGTATCACGTAGTAATAACCGATGCTGTGGGCAATGTTTATGAGAATGACTATAAGATTACAGAACCTCAACCGCTTACTGTTGAGACTATCATCACATCTAATTTTGAAAACAAGTGCTACGGAGATGCCACAGCGAATATAGATATAGCCATTAACGGTGGCACAGAACCATTCAGTGTAAATTGGGTGGGCGTGACTCCGGAACAGATAGCAGACTCCGCTCACATATTCAATCTTGCGGTAGGAACATACAAGGTTAAGATAGTAGACGCCAACTCTTGTGATACATCATTGTCACAAGAAATTACACAACCATCCAAGCCTCTTGCTATTACAAATGTACGGATTACAGAGAATGTATGTAGTGGAAAGGGTGCAGGTAGCATAGAGATAGATATTGAGGGTGGCACAGAGCCATACACATATCTGTGGACTGGCGATGGCGTTGTTGCAGATAATCAAAACCAATATAACCTTAATGGTGGAGTGTTTGGTGTAAATATAACCGATGCCAATGGGTGTACTGTAGATAGAACATTTACGCTTTATGACCCTGCACCTATAACCATAACAGCATACGGAGAGCATCTTACTTGCTACAATAGTACTAACGGAAAAGTTTGGTCAGAGGTGAGCGGCGGTGTATATCCGTATAGTTATAAATGGACATTTGACGGAGTACAGGTATCAACAGACTCTATAGTGTCATCACTTGATAAAGCAGGTTCTTATTATGTGGAGATTACAGATAAATTGGGTTGCAAGGGTAATTCAATGTTTGAAATAGTCCAACCTGCTGAATTAACAGCAACTACAGGTATTTACAATGTTACTTGTAATGGTGCTGCAGACGGTAAGGTGATAGTAACCCCTCAAGGTGGTGTGGAAGCATATAATTATGCTTGGTACAATATTGCAGATATGACTACAGTGATTTCCACATTGTCTGAGGCTACAAATCTGGAGCCTGGAGCATATCGTGCCGTGGTTACAGATGCCAATGGCTGTCCCTTGCAAACAGATGTTCTTACTGTAACACAGCCTACTGCTTTGTCTATATCTTACACTAAAGAAGATGTGGCTGTTTACGGAGAAGCGTCTGGTAAGATTGTGGTAACTGCAATAGGCGGTTCTCCTGCATATACATATTTATGGACATCGGGTCCAAGTATAACAGAAGATAATAAACACGATGATGTTATTGTTAATCTGCTTGCTGGAGATTATTTTGTAGAGGTTACAGATGCCAACGGATGTATTGCAAACGAGCATATTGTAATAACAGAGCCTACTGTTCTTAAAGTCACAGAGAATATAGGCAATGTGATTTGCAACGGTACAAATACAGGCAGTATAAATCTGACGGTATCTGGCGGATTGACCCCATATACATTTATATGGTCATCAGAGAAGGGATATTCAGCCACTACAAAAGATATATTGAATTTGGTGGCTGACAAATACACTGTTGAGGTTACAGATGCTAATGGTGCTTCTGTTACAAGAACATTTGAAATTACAGAACCCGATGCACTTATTGCGGAGTTTGACCCGGCAGCCTCTGTGTTAAGTGTTAAGTGTTATGGAGATAAGAATGGGGCTATAAAGATGCTTTATAGTGGTGGTACCGCACCATATACAGCAGTATGGAGCGGACCTGATGCACCTGCGGTACCTACAGACATTTCATATATAGACAATTTAGGCGTAGGTACATATTCTCTAACATTGACTGATGCAGCGGGTTGTGTAAACAATACATTCTCCACAAGTATAACAGGTCCTGCGGCGGCACTCAATATAGAGGGTGTTGTTACAGATACCAAATGTGCGGAAGATAAAGATGGCGCCATTACATTAACTGTCAAAGGTGGAACCGCCCCTTATACATATAAGTGGACTGGTGACGAGGGTCTTGTACCCGATGCTCAAGACCAGACAACTCTTGTTGCAGGCGGAGTGTATAGAGTAGAGATTACAGACACTAATGGATGTGCTGAATCAAAAGTGTTTACATTGGCAGACCGTATAGAGATGGCTATATCTCTTACCTCACAAGATGAACCATGTTTTGGAGATAACAAGGGTGTGATAGAGGCATCTGTCACAGGTGGAACGGGAGCGTATGTTCCTGAGTGGGTCAATAGCGACGGTTCTTGGAAATCCTCTAACTTGAGGGAGGAATCGCTTAAGGCGGATACATACACATTCACTGTAAAAGATGAAGCAGGTTGTGAACGTAGCGGCTCTGTAGAAATAAAAGAGCCAAAGGTCCTCACCGTGACCGCTGAAGCACCAAGTGTGCTATGTGATGGTATTTTAGACGGCGAGGCATACGCCAATATACCGGAAGGTGCGGGTACAAAGCCATATACTTATACTTGGTATGATGATAGCGGAACTGAAATCGGTCACGGCTCTCATATTGCCCATCTTGGTGCAGGATATTACACTATAGGAGTTGAAGATGCCAATGGTTGTCCAGCAACTGACAATTTCTTAATAAATGCCTCATCTATGATAGTGATAGATGTGACATCTGTTCACAATGTATCTGTTCATGGTGGTAATGACGGAAGCATTGAGGTTAATGTCACAGGCGGTACGCCACCACTTAATTACTCTTGGACAGGGCGTGGAATAGACCCTGCAAAACAAGGTGATTTAAATCAATATGACCTTGTGGCAGGCACATATACACTTACGGTTAAAGATCAGTTTGAATGTACAAAGAGTGTTGTGGTAACTGTTACAGAGCCTGCCACAATGATAGTTACACCTGTTGTAGGACAATTAACTTGTAACGGTGACAAGGGTTATATAGAATTAAGTGTTACAGGTGGTGATGAGCCTTATGTTTGCAGTTGGACTTCAACTAAAGGGTTCACCTCTGACCAACTTATGATTTATAATCTTGACCCCGACATCTATTCAGTTGAGATTACAGACCAGCGTGGCAATAAGTTTAGTGCAAACTATGAGATTTATGAAGTTTTGCCAGTAGAGTGGAATTTGTTAGAGTCAAGCAAAACGGAATTAACTTGTTATGGAGACAGAGACGGATTCCTGAATTTGAAAGTTACAGGTGGCAGCAAGCACTACAATATATCTTGGAATGGTCCTAAGGTTTCCAAGACAGGAGTGTTCAATATCTCTAATTTGGAGGCGGGAACATACACCGCTTATATAGAGGACTCAAAAGGTTGCAAGCCGTTAACACAATTCACCGCAGAGGTTATCCAACCAGATACGTTAGTGCTTAAAGCGGATATTGTTAATAATATATGCTACGGCGATAAATCGGGTTCTATAACACTTGATATTACAGGTGGTGTTCCTGAATACACATATCAATGGTCTGGTTACGGTGTGGTATCCGACAGTAAAGATCAGAATAACCTTATTGCCGGAAATTACGCTTTGAATATGAACGATGCCAATGGCTGTAAGTTAGACACCACATTTGTAATAGCATCGCCTGTTGAGTATAATGCTTTATTGTCTGGACAGAATGAGGCTTGCGAAGGAGATGAAATCACATTGCATATAAATGTGGAGGGTACTTCACCTTGGATAGCGGAATATACAGATGGTACAGATGTCTTTACAAAAGAAATGACATCTAATGTAGATACAGTTATTGTGACTCCTACAAATAATTGCATTTACACTCTGTTGAATGTTACAGATGGCAAGGGCTGTCAGAACAAGGTATCGGGTCAGGTGCCTGTGGCTGTATATAGCAAGCCAACTATGACAGTTATTGAAACAGGGCACGACTGCTGCCTTGGTGAGGCTGTGAATGTGGAGGTGTTCTTTGCCAATCAAGGTCCTTGGTCGGTAAGTTATTCAGACGGAACACATACATATAATATGGGTCCGTTTACAGAGCAACATACTACATTGTATATTACACCTACTACAGAAGGTAGGACACATTACACTATTCTCAATGTATTTAATGAGCATTGCTCTACAGAGGTTAATTATGAGTTTGACGTGGATACATATCAATATCCTAATCTTGCGATTGATGTTCCGCCATATGTTTGCCAACCTAGCCCGATAGAGGTTACGCTGCACCCTGTAGGAGACGCACCTTGGGTTGTGTCATACACCTTTAATGGTTTGCATTATGAGGAGGAAGTTCTGACAGATGGTCAAACCATAGAACATACAACGCTAAGACCTGATAATATATTTGTATTTGAATCAATACGCTCTGGTGAAAGATGTATAACCACTCTTGGTAAGCAAATGCAGACAACAGTAGGTATGCTGCCACTTGACGCCACTCTTATTACAGGGCCTAATGTGGTATGTATGAATTCAGAGTATGAATACCGTACCGCAGATATTGCATACGCTGATAAATATGTATGGCAATTGCCTCAAGGATTTACTATATTAAGCGGTGATGGATCTCAAAACATAGTGGTGAGGACTGATGGTACAGCGGTAAGTGGTGAGATAAAGGTCAAGGGCGTTAATGATTGTGGTGAAGGCGGCTCATCATCTATATATGTGGATATCACCAAACCTATTACTGAGACAGGTGTGATTTCCGCTCCGTTATATGTATGTGAAAACGCCGCTATGTTCGCTCTCTCTGTCTCAGATGTGACAGGTGCTACAAAATACGAATGGACATTGCCTACAGGATATTCTATTGTATCAGGTGAGGGTACAAGAAGCATACTTGTGGAGATAGATATATTTGCCAAGAGCGGAAATGTATCTGTGGTTCCGAGCAACGCTTGTATGGAGGCGGAGCCTATAACTAAATTTATTACAATCAGACCGTTGCCTATTGCAGAGGCTGGTGTTGACTTTAACACCAATTGTGCTACAGATGCTAGACTCAGTGCCAATCTTGCCGCTTCCACCACTGCTAAATGGACGCTTATGTCTGGTGGTGCCACAATAGCAGATGTAACAAGTCCTACAACCGCTATCTCAGATATTGCGTTTGGTATAAATGAATTCCGCTGGGATGTTTCTGACGGTTATTGCCTGAACTTTGATACCGTGGCTGTAACATGTGATAATCCAGGTATAACCGAGCCAGAGGAAAAAGAGATAATCACTTGTGAGAATCAAGTTCTTCTGCGTGCTCCTGAACCAAAATACGGCAGTGGCAAGTGGACTCTCATCTTTGGTGATGGTGATGTTTTAACTCCTGATTCCAATGAGTCTTATGTTGTTGATTTAAGCACTAAGGTTACCAACGTGGTTCGTTGGGAGGTCTATTACGGTGCTTGCAGCAATACAAGAGATGTAAATATAATATCAAACAATCTATCCAAACTTGCCGATGCGGGAGAAGACGGTGTCACTCTTGATGGTACATACAGATTAAGTGCCCGTATGATTGGCATACCCGATATTCAAGGTACGTGGGAGGTTGTAGATGGTGGTACAGGTACAATTGATGACCCTCATGCAGAAAATACAATGGTAAGAGGTTTGCAACCAGGTATCAGCACTGTGCGTTGGACACTCAGAGGGTATAGTTGTGAAGCATACGATGAAGTTCAAATCCGTAGCGTAGATGAGCCTGAAGCGTCCTATAAAGTTGATGCAGATGCAGGTTGTGTGCCATTCCATGTGTTCTTTAATAATACAACTATAGGAGACGCTACATATAAGTGGGATTTCGGAGATGGTTTCTCATCTGAACTTCGCAGTCCTGAGCATATATATATGGAGCCAGGTACTTATAATGTGACTCTTACAGCTATTGGTAAGCGTAAGACAGATATATATCAAGGCAAGATTTCCGTATATCCGTCACCTCAAGCGGATTTTATATCGGGTGAGAGACAGGTATATGCTCCTAATGCAAAGATACAATTTAGAAACAACACAAACAAAACGGTAGAATGGTGGTGGGATTTCGGTGATGGCACCACATCTGTAGAGGAGAATCCGCTCCATGAGTACTTTGAAGACGGACTCTATACAGTATCATTTGCGGTAACAGATGTCAGGGGTTGTAAAGATACATTAGTAGTAAAAGACTATGTAAAAGTATCTAAAGAATCTTTTATAGTATTCCCGACAGCGTTTGTGCCAAAACTTGTTAATGCTCCAGACGGATTCTTCTCACCTGAGGAGAGACGACTTGACATATTCTATCCCGTATTCAGAAACGTGGATACATACTCTCTTAAGATATATAATCAATGGGGTACTCAGATATTCCAATCAGACGAGGTTTTGAGGGGATGGAATGGTTGGTATAAGGGAAAACCAGCTACCCAGGGTTCTTACGTATATAAGGCAGAGGGAACATTCAAGGATGGAACATCGTTCCGTGTGTCTGGTAATATTACATTGGTAAGATGATGAAGAGACTAATTATTATATTCGGTGTCATATTCTCATTGACAGGAGCATCTATCACTTACGCTCAAGATTATCTGCTGTCACAACTATGGTCTGCCACTACTTATATAGCTCCGTCATTTGCAGGTTTAACTGGAGGAGGCAGAGTTTTCGCAACTTATAGGAATCAGTGGTCCTCAATAAAGGGTTCTCAAACAGGACTTGTGAATTATGACCAATATTTCTATAAGATACAGTCATCTTTTGGCGCTAATCTTAATTATACATCATACGCCGCAGGAATGCTTTCACAGTTGCAATTCAATTTGCAGTATAACTATAATGTCAAGATTACCAAGGATTGGTTCTTCCGTCCGGGACTGCAACTCAGTGTGTTTCACAGGACAATGGATCCTTCAAAGGCTACGTTTGTAGATCAGATTGCCGTTGATGGCTCAATAATAGGAACCACACAGTTCAGTCCTACAATAACAAATCTGACAAGATTTGATGCGGCGGTCTCAGTAATGTTCAAAGGTCCTTATTTCTTTGGGGGTGTATCTGTTGATCACCTACTTGGAAATAACATATCATTCACAGATATGCCAGAGACAAAACAGCATATTAAATTGAATGCATTTGCGGCTGGTATGATTCCTGTGACTCAGGGTTACGGAAGGTATGACGCAAGAGATAATGTAACTATAGCCGCACTCTATCAGTGGCAGGGGCAATATCATCAGATAGACATTGACGCAATGTACAGTCGCCACTACTTTATGATAGGCTTAGGTTACAGAGGTATTCCGTTCTATAGTCCCGATGGTCTTACAAGTACAGATGCCTTGAAAGTTATGATAGGTGGTTCTTACTACGGATTCACACTCTCTTATAGTTATGACGTCAGTCTGTCTGGTCTTGTGAACGTGTCAGGCGGTAGTCATGAGATAGTGCTCTCATACAGGTTTATGGAGTACAAACCTAATGACAGGCGTTTCTTCTGTTATTAAAACCTTAAGGTAGGGCTTAGTCGCAGGTTCCGTAAGGGTGCTTCCTATGAAATTTATGAAATTATGCTTTGATTTCCTTTAATGGAATCATTACAAAGTCCCTCTCATGCATATGCGGGTGGGGGATTTTTAATTCTGGAGTATTTATTGTGAGCTCTCCGTACAGAAGAATGTCAATATCAATGGTGCGGTCAGAGTAGATTCCTTTTACGCTCTTCTTTGTGCGTCCAAGAGTGCGCTCTATCTCTTGTGTGGTATGCAGTAAGTCTAAAGGCTCAAGTGATGTTAGAACACAGATGGCGCAGTTTATGAATTTGTTGTTGGAGACAAAACCAGCAGCCTCAGTTTCAATGAACTTAGAGACTGCTGTTACAGTTCCTATTTTTTCACCTATCATCTCAATGGCTTTATTCAGGGTCTCCTCCCTGTTACCTAAATTGCTGCCAAGAGATAAATAAGCGTTAGTCATTATTATTTATCTATTAATTACTAATTGCTAATTACTAATTATCTTCACGCTTTGTTTGCACGTTTGCGTTCCAAGTCATCAAGAATAATCTTTCTCAGACGCATAGATTTAGGGGTTACCTCAACATACTCATCTGCCTTAATGTACTCAAGAGCCTCTTCCAGAGACATAACTATGGCAGGGGCTATATGAGTCTTCTCATCAGAGCCGGATGCTCGCATATTGGTAAGTTTCTTTGATTTGGTGACATTTACAGGCAGGTCACCCTCTTTACAATGTTCTCCAACAACTTGACCGGCATAAACCTCATCTTGCGGCTCAATAAAGAACTTGCCACGGTCTTGCAGTTTGTCAATAGCGTAGGCATATGCTGTACCACTTTCAAGTGCCACTATAGAGCCGTTGTTACGGCGTTCTATATCACCCTTATACGGAGCGTATTTGATAAAGCGGTGAGCGATTACCGCCTCACCGGCAGTTGCTGTTAAAATATTTGTACGCAGGCCTATTATGCCACGTGACGGAATTTCAAATTCAATGTGTATGCGGTCATTTTTAGTCTCCATTGAGAGCATATCTCCCTTACGGTTTGATACCATCTCAATTACTTTGCCTGAGAACTCTTCAGGAACATTTACAGTCAGTTGCTCAAATGGTTCGCACTTAACACCGTCTATCTCTTTTATAATAACCTGAGGCTGTCCTACCTGCAACTCATATCCCTCACGACGCATAGTCTCAATGAGAACGGAGAGGTGTAGTACGCCGCGTCCATATACGTGCCATACATCTTCATTATCCTCTTTAGTGACACGCAAGGCAAGATTTTTGTCTAACTCTTTTATTAGACGGTCATTAATGTGGCGGGAGGTGACGAACTTACCCTCTCTGCCAAAGAAGGGAGAGTCATTGATTGTGAAAACCATACTCATAGTAGGTTCGTCAATGGCTATAGGTGGCAGCGGCTCAATTGCTTCTGCATCACAAATTGAGTCCCCAATCTCAAATTTCTCCAGACCAATTATAGCGCAAAGCTCTCCACTTGAAACCTCACTTACCCTTGTCTTCCCAAATCCGGAGAATATGTTAAGCTCTTTAATCCTGCATTTATTCTGTGAGCCATCGCGGTGTACAAGTACAACATCTTGACCCTCCTTTATTGTACCACGATGCACTCTTCCTACGGCTATTCTGCCAACATAAGATGAGAAATCAAGTGAGGTGATAAGCATTTGAAGCGGACCTTCAATATGTTTTGGAGCGGGTATATACTCAATTATAGCATCTAAAAGAGGAAAAATATTATCAGTCTGTCTCTTCCAATCAGTTGACATCCAATTGTTCTTGGCAGAGCCGTAGATGGTTGGGAAGTCAAGTTGGTCTTCAGAGGCGTCAAGACTGCACATAAGGTCAAATACAGCCTCCTGGACCTCATCGGGCCTACAGTTTGGCTTGTCAACCTTGTTTACAACAACAATTGGTTTGAGACCAATCTCAATAGCCTTCTGAAGCACGAAACGTGTTTGAGGCATAGGACCTTCAAAAGCGTCAACAAGAAGTAGCACTCCGTCGGCCATATTAAGCACCCTTTCAACCTCACCTCCAAAGTCACTGTGTCCCGGGGTGTCAATAATGTTTATTTTTGTACCCTTATAGTTAATGGATACATTCTTGGATACAATTGTTATACCTCTCTCTCTCTCCAGGTCATTATTATCAAGAATTAACTCGCCCTTGTTCTCGTTGTCACGGAACAGAGCCCCTGCAACCAGCATTTTGTCAACCAGGGTAGTCTTTCCGTGGTCAACGTGGGCAATAATAGCTATGTTTCTAATCTCTTGCATCGCTTCTTTTTTTGAAGGTGCAAAGTTACGATAAAGCGAGACAAACACAAAATTTATTTTTGTTTGACTTTTTTACCCTAAAATGTTATAAAATGTGAAAATTATTGTATATTTGCAAAAATTTTTAACAATTCAATATTCGTATAGATGAAGAGATTGTATATATCGGCTTGGATTTCGTCTGCGATAGCATTACTTGGTTATATTCTGATTCTTACAAACAATTACGGAGGAGCGTTCTTATTTCAGTTTGGGATAATAGCCGCGTCTGCGTTCTGTCTTGTCAATGCGTTCTGGCTTATATCAAAACGTTACCTTTCATCAGGAGCTACAATGTATTGCATACTTCTGCTTGATTTATTTATGATGTTCCAGATATTGGGTTACGCAGGTGCCATCTATCTCTTTTTCTCAGGAATATTTTTCCTAGTCCTTGCTGTAATAGCAAAGTATGTATCTGCAAGTAAGGTTAAAAGTCTAGGAGGTACCCCGATGTCATCTTTTGACACACCGATGTGCTACGCCATAGTTACAACACTACTTTCCTCTGTTGTGCTTGCGTGTTAATCAATAATTTATTGTTTCAGCTGATATGGACGCATCAAGGAAAATTGATGCGTTTTTTGTGAACTTAGCACTCTGCTCAGTAGTGTGGAATGAGCAGTTGCCACCATGTGATATGGTCTGTTCCATCTCTTTATGTCTGCCAAGATAATCTTTAAGAGACGCAGCTACAATTGGTCCCTGACATATTATATTAACATCTGACGGTAGGTATTTGGCAATTTTATCTTTAAGAAGAGGGTAGTGAGTGCAGGCAAGTATAACAGTGTCAATCAAAGGGTCCTTTGCCATAAGAGAGTCACAATATTGTTTCACAAAGAAGTCCGCGCCATCACTAGCAGACTCTCCGTTCTCAATAAGAGGCACCCACATAGGGCATGCTTGTCCTGTGACTGTTATATCGGGGTGAAACTTTGAAATCTCAATGTTATATGACATAGAGTCAATGGTGCCCTCAGTGCCGAACAAGCCTATGTGACGGCTCTTGGAATATTTACCTACAATCTCTGTGGTAGGGCGTATGACTCCAAGAACACGTTTGTCAGGAGCATATTTTGGGAGATAGTTCTGCTGTATGTTCCTGAGTGCTTTTGCCGATGCCGTATTGCACGCAAGAATAACCAGATTACAGCCCATTGAAAAAAGTTGTCTGACACTCTCAAGCGTGTAACGATAGACAATGTCAAATGAGTGCGTGCCATAAGGAGTTCGTGCATTGTCACCTAGGTATATATAGTCATACTCAGGCATCAATGCACGAATCTCACTAAGAATGGTAAGTCCTCCGTAACCGGAATCAAAAATCCCTATGGCTGAATTGGAGGACATATAAATTATTTAAGGTTAAGAACCTTCTTTACAAGAGGAAGAACATTTATAGCACTGCTACCAACGTATGGAAGTACTTGTCCGCCAGCAGAATCAATAATATATGTGAAACCGTTCTCATCACCAACTTGCTTTACGGCTTTATTAGCCTTATCAATAACAGGTGCTATAAGTTCCTGCTGTTTCTTTTGAAGGTTGGTCTGTGCGTTCTGTTGGAACTCTTCAATGCTCTGACCTAAACGTTGAAGCTCCGCTTCCTTATACTCTCTGATAGTAATATCAAGAGAATCTTTTTTCTGCAGATACTCAGCATACTTCTTTTGTAACTCATCATTTAGTTTCTTCCCCTCCTGTTGGTATGTAAGATTGATATCCTCAAGTTGTTTGAGGGCTGTCTCATACTCAGGCATTGATGTAATTAAATCCTGGCTGTTAATGTAGCCTATTTTAAAACTCTCTTGTGCCATTAATAGTGCAGGCACCATAATCAATACTGCTAAAACAATCTTTTTCATAATTTCTTTATTTGTTATGTTGTTAATTTTATTGGTGATTCGGTGATTCGGTGATGCGGTGATTCGGTATCGCATAACCGTATAACCGCATAACCGTATAGCCATTATTGAGCGTATCCCATTTTGTTAAGTACATCATCAGATATGTCAATGTTAGGGTTCACAAACATAATCATACCTGTTGCCCTGTCCCAGATGGCTGAGTATCCCTTGCTCTCCGCAATGCCTTTCAAAGCATTGTACAACTCCTCATAGATTGGCTTCATAAGACTCTCTTTCTTTTTGAAGAGTTCACCGTCATTGCCAAAATATTTGCGTTTAAGTTCGCTCGCCTCAGTCTCTTTTGCCACAATCTCCTTCTCTTTCTCCTGCTTTTGGGCGTCAGTCAGGAAAACCATCTCTGCCTGATAGTTTTTATATAAGGTTTGAGCCTCCGCATTAAGAGCCTCCACCTCTTTCTGCCATTTTTTTGAACTCTGTTCAATCTGCTGTGTGGCGCTCTCATAGGCTGGAATCTTTTTAAGTAGATATTCAGTATCTACGAATGCATATTTCTGTGCGTACACCCCGATGCCAAATAAGGCGATTGTCAATGTTAAAATAATTTTTTTCATAATTTCAATGTGTTTGTTTTTTAACACATATTTGACTGCAAAGATAGTAAAATGTTTAATATTAAAACTCTTGACCAATGACAAAATGGAATTGACTGCCACTGACCACGCCGTTAACCTTATCAAATCCATAGCCCCAGTCAACACCAAGCAGACCGAACATAGGCATATATACTCTTAAACCTACACCAAGTGAGCGCTTGAGGTCAATAGGGTTAAAATCCTTGTATTCAGCCCAGCAGTTGCCTGCCTCAGCAAATGCAAGAGCCCATATCATTGTCTGTTCTTTCAAAAGAATAGGGTAACGTAGTTCCAGTGTGAACTTTGTATAGATGTTACCAGCCTGATATCCGTTAATATATGGCGTAAGGGAACCATTAGCATAACCACGTAACGCGACTGTCTCTGTAGCGTATGTTGTGCTGTAACCAGACATACCGTCACCACCCATATAGAATGTCTCAAACGGAGAACGCTTGTTATAGTTGTAATAACCTAAGAATCCGAATTCGGCTCGTCCCATAAGAACAAGCTTGTTGTTTTTTGTAAGGGGTACAAAGAATTTAGCCTTGAACTTAATCTTATAGTATTCAACCCAACGGTAGATATCTTGAGTAGTAAGGTGAGAGTAGTCTGTACTCTTATCAAAGGCTGAATATGGTGGAGTCAGAGAGACTGATAGTGAGATATCGGAGCCTCTTGTTGTATAGATAGGCTGGTCAAATGAGTTCCTGTTTAGAACCGCACCTATGCTGAAGTTATTACTTACGCCTGTGTTCAGTGCAAAGTAATCCCATTTGCTGAGCCAATATTTCTGATATGATATTATTCCTGACAGAGTGAAGTAATCATCGGGCCATTTAAGTCTTGTTCCAAAGGTCATATTGGTACCGAAAATCATAATGTATTTATCTGGGTCATATGATGAGGAGTACCAACTGTTGTATGAGTTTGAGTCATAGTAGTTTCCGTAGTAATAAGAGGAACTGTAACTGCTGCTGACACCTGACTGTTTGGAGAAATATATTGAGAAGTTCAGACTGTTAGGCCTTTTACCGCCAAGCCAAGGCTCAGTGAATGAGAGACTATATGCCTGATAGTACATACCGTTGGTTTGTGCACGTAGAATAAGGGTTTGTCCGTCACCCTGTGGCAGCGGGCGATAAGATTTGCCGTTGAATATGTTTCTAAGAGAGAAGTTTGTGAACTTCAAACTAAGTGTTCCCACTACACCTGTCTGTCCCCAACCAGCAGAGAGTTCAATCTGGTCATTCTTTTTTGCTTCAAGAACGTACGTAAGGTCAACTGTGCCGTTTTCAGGGTCTGGAACTGTCTTTATATCCATCTTACCTGGTTCTGTTGAGAAGTGACCGGTAGCGGCAAGTTCACGCATAGAACGCATAATATCTGATTTGCTGAAAAGGTCTCCCGGTTTGGTGCGTAACTCTCGCCTTACAACATGCTCATAAAGGTATGTACTACCCTGAATGTTAACTCTGTTTATAGTCGCCTGCCGTCCCTCAATTATTCTTATGTCCATATCAACGGAGTCTCCTGAAATATTGGTCTCAACAGGCTGCATATTAAAGAAGAGGTATCCATTGTCAAGATATAGGTTGCTGACAGCATCTTCATCTTCAAACAAACGCTGATTTAACTTCTTCATATTGTAAACATCTCCTTTCTTGATGTTCAGCATTCTTCTAAGATAGTCGGTAGTATAGACTGTGTTGCCCATCCAATTTATGTCTCTGAAGAAATATTTTTTACCCTCATCAACCTTTATGTAGACGTTTACGTATTTCTCGGGTTTCTTTTCATCGGGGTAAACACTGTCTGTGAGAATAACGGCATCACGGAATCCGTGTTCATTATACTTCTCAATAAGTAGTTTTTTATCATTCTCATATTCTGACGGAACATACTTTTTTGTACGGAATAGCGTTAATATATTGTGCCTGCCGTTGGTCTTCTTCATCGCCAGGTCAAGTTTGTTATCTGACAGATTCTCGTTGCCTTCAAAAATAATGTTGTTTACCTTTATCTTTTTTCCTTTCTCAACCCGGATATCAACTATGTTGTTCATTCCCGATATGTCATCTTCACGAGGCGTCACTGTCACTTCCGTATTATAATAGCCTTTATCCTTGAAATAACGGATAACATATTTCTTTGCCTTGTCAATGGAGTAGGGGGTCACCTGTGTTCCTGCAGCAAGTCCCATTCCTTTCTCTAAATCCTCACGCTCTTTCTTCTTCACACCCATTATATTCAGATGTGATACCTTAGGACGCTGGTCAAGGTTTATGTTAAGCCAAATCTTGTTTCCTCTTACTGAGACAACCTCCATTTTTATGTTTGTGAAGAGTCCTTGTTTCCAGAAACGACGTATGACTTTTGTCACGTCATCGCCCGGAATTGTAATCTTTTCTCCCTTTTTCAGTCCTGAATAGCCAATGAGAACATAATCCTCATAGTTGTTCTTACCTGAAATAGTTATCTCATCAATCTCGTATGTGCGGGGATTGTCATAACTGAAATCGGGTAGTGCGTCAGATGTGAGAATTTCTGTTGAATCTGTAACTGTTTCCAACGCTTCATCGGCGCTGGCTGCAATTGCAAACAGTGCTAAACAGGTGATTATCAACAGACGCTTAATTCTCATTATCTCTTCTCTATCTGTTCTCCTGTTTTACCGAATCGACGTTCTCTTGTCTGAAAATCGGCTATAATCTTAAAAAAGTCCTCTTTGGTGAAATCAGGCCACATTACAGGTGTGAAGTAAAGTTCTGTATATGCTATCTGCCATAGAAGGAAGTTGCTGATTCTATACTCTCCGCTTGTACGTATTAGTATCTCAGGGTCGGGCATCGCTTTTGTTGTCATATATGACGCCACTACGTTATCATTAATTGAGCCTGAGTCAAGTAACCCGTTCTTAACATCTTGGCTTATTTTACGAGCCATCTCAGTAATCTCCCAACGGGCTGAGTAACTGAGAGCTATATTTAGGGTGGTGCCGGTATTGTTCTCCGTACTCTTCATACACTCCTCAAACTTCAGACGAACCGGCTCTGGCAGACGCATTGTGTCTCCTATGGTTGTCAGACGCACATTATTTGCATTAAGCCTCTCAGTCTCATTCTCAATTGTCTTTACAAGCAGTTTCATTAGAGCCTCAACCTCATCTTTAGGTCTGTTCCAATTCTCAGTTGAGAAGGCGTAGAGGGTAAGATATTTCACTCCGGTCTCTGCGGCTGCTTCTGTAATGTTACGTACAGTCTGCACTCCCTGTATATGTCCGTAGAAGCGTTCTTGCCCGCGAGCCTTGGCCCATCTGCCGTTTCCGTCCATAATAATGGCTATATGTTCAGGCACCGCTGCCATATTTATCTTATTTTTGCAACTACTCATAGTGGTCCTATTTACAGAATCTGTCAGGGTCAAACAGATTTATTGTTATGTAAAGATTGCATATCATATACCAGTCTGTGTCAAAAAATCCATTCTTTGACGTTCCGTACGGATTGTCAAGAATCTTGTTGCTTGAGCCTGTTACATCAAAATCATCAACAAACATCTTATGAATGGTCCATTCCAGCCCCAATGTCCATCTCTTGTTGATTTTCCATTTTCCACCGATGCCTATTGGAATATTGAACCTGTAAATGTTATTGTTCAATGTCATATTGCAATAAGCTGTCAACCCTACGCCAAGCATAATGTAAGGAGTCGCTCTATAGGCTCCTCTGGAATATTTTTTTGTTTCCAAGTCAAAGAAGTTGAACTCCGCACTTATTGACGCGTCAACATAATTCCTTTTGAAGGTAGCGTACTCTACTCCGGGATACTTATAGTTGAAATCCCGTGTATCACCTTCCGCTTGGGCATAAATCGCTGTCAGTTTAATAGCCCATCTTGTATCAAAATTATATCTGTACAAGCCTCCGATAGCCATTTTAGGCTTCCAGAATGGCGTACTTGTGTTTGCATCACCAAGATATGATGATATACCTCCAGTAAGTCCTAACTCGTGGTTGTACTCCGCATACATGCCAATTGCATTTAATGCAAAAATAAGTGTAAAAAGAACTGAATTCCTTATTTTCATTCCTCTCTTTTTATATTAAAACGGAGATTTGACCATTTTATTCTTAAATCGACAAAGTTACTATTTTTTTTTGTTTTTTGCAGATTATTTGCAATGCTATTAATAAAAAAAACGAGGTTGAAGAACTCTTCAACCTCGTCTATTTATTTTGAGATACTATATTAATACTCCCAAAGGTCTTGTTCGTAGTTAATAATCTCATTTTTGATCCTATCCTGCTCTCTTCTTGCTTGCTCAATAGTGGTGTTATACTCTATGAGGTTTCTGTTTCTCATATTTGATGTCTTGAAGATGTAACTATTGAACTTGCGCTTTATAAATAGGTCATCCATTGTCTCACGGGCACCGTTGTTACGGTCTGTGAGATATGCTTCCTGTCTTGCAAGGTATGGTCTAAGGCTGTCAAATGGAATCCAAAACATAGGACTTCCCTCCAATATTCCCTCATCATTCATTTGATAGATTTTAGGGCAGATGGCCATAATCCTTACATTGAATGTTGAGTTGCTCTTATCAAAATAACAAACCTCCTTAAGGTAGTATTTCACAACCTCCTTGTTAGGAATATCCACCTCATTGATTACGGAGCTAAGAGTGTCACCAGTGATAGTGTCAATTTCATATGTTACCATTGTACCATATTTTTTGACTATATCATCAAACTTTATCTCCGTGGTCTCATCAAATAACTCTCTCTCCGCCTCATAGTCATAGCCCTTTATCTTTCCTTGCTCATAAAGTCGGAAGATAGTTGTGAACAGACTTTGACGGTGGTCTTCCGCTACTTCAGGGAAGTAGAGTGGAAAGTTGATTTTCTCACGCAGATCAATTATCCTATATACAACCTGTTGCCATACTACATCTTCGGCACGTGGATTGTTGTATTGGATAGGCTCTCTCTGACTTAAATCAATGCTTGTAGGAAGATTTGACTCAATTACTCCTCCGTTGCCGTCAAAGAAGGATGTGTCCGTCTCTTGTGCGGCAATTTGGAGTGATATGAGAGCCATTACTCCTATTAATAAGGTTTTGTTAACTGATTTCATAGCAATATTTTGAATTCAATTAGTTTATCACTACTTCTAGAGGTGGCAGTATTCTTTCAACACCATCAGGACCTTTCGCTCTGATTTGTGATATGTAGAATGTCTTGCCTTTACCCATTTTGCGCATCAAATCCTTCTGCTTTTCTGTGAATGAAGAACTGCTGGCGTTTTCATATTTCCAGTTACCCATTGTGTCAACAACCTTCATCTGGAAACCTAGCACTACATATTTGGCTTCAATATCAGCGTCATCAAGTTCGGCTTGAACTCCTGTAGCCGCCATTAGATTTGATTTTGCGAATGGCTTCTGACCCTTATATTTTGCAGGGTTTCCGTTCTCTTTATAAGCGATAAATCCAACCGGAGGTGGAAGTTGTTTTACACGGAATGGCTTTCCTCCAATGGCTTGTGTCTTTCCGTCCTCTTTCTTAACGCTTACAGATATGTTGCATTCAACACCAACCTTTGCAGGTTTTATAACCCATCCATTGCCTTTTTTAGTAAGTGATGTGATGTTTGTTGCTGAGATTGAGATATTTTGAGTAGGAACTCCTGGAACAGATACACTGATAGGGTTCTCAATTCCTGCATAAAGAACATTCATCTTATCGGCTGATATGATAGCGGTAGGTTCACCTACTATATAAGATGATGAGAACTGGTAAGGTGTTATTGAACCGTCGGCTCTTGGAAGCTCAATGGTACCAGCTATGTCAAATGAACCCACACTGTTACATTGCACAGTGTATAGCTCCTCTTCCATAACTGTTCCGTTAACAGTTATCTTAGGTCTCTTTGTGGAGTCAACTGCGGCAAGAATAATCTTTGCTTGATATTGACCGCCACGTGTAACGTATGATGAGACAGGAATAACTTCTGCTGTAATCTTGTTCACACGGAAGTCACCAGCATCAGTGGCGCTCTGAAGATAACGTATAATGTCAGCCTCAGTGTTACGTACAGATTGTTGGTATTGCGTAAGCAGAGTCATGGTGGCTATAGCCGGCATATGCTCAAATGTTCTTACAATCCAAGTCTGTATCTCTGTTGGCTCCTGTGGGTTCACTTGGTCAGAAGTGTCAAAATTATGTTTGATAGTAGCGATTAACGCTGTGTCTTTTGGCACCTTTAGCGCAGTGTCACCTTCTGCTATAGTTGCCATATAGTTTGCAAAGGAGGCGATGCTGTCTCTTAAGGCGAAACCTATACCGGCACCTTCAATACCATCTTTGTAAACGGCAATCTGATATGATTTGTCAAGATTGTCCCGTGCCTCAAGTTTCTCAGCCTTTACGCTGTCATCAGGCACTATCGCAGGATCCAAACCATCACATTCACGTATTATGGCAATTTTCATTTGTTCAAGTTGGTTATAAAGAGCGTCGGATTTTTCTTTAACCGCTAATGCCTTGTTGTATTGTGGACCAACTTTAACAGGATTGTCATTTTTTCTATTCTCAAATTCAACCATAAGGCTGTTGTTGATGCCCTCGGTACTGACAATTGACTGTCTCAAACTTTTCTGTACTACAGAAAAGCCATTTAGCACGTCAGTAGATACGTTTAACGCCAGCAATGCCGTGTAAACGAGGTACATCATACTTATCATTTTCTGTCTCGGGGTTTCCGGACAATTACTTGCACTCATAAGCTATATTGTTTTATTTTTATAAGTTTGTCTTAGTTTAGGTTTGTTACACTCTTGCATTGAATGCGTTAAGCATATTGCCATAAACACTGTTCAAACTGCTTACTTGCTGAGCGAGTTTTGTTGTCTGTTCCTTGAATGTAGCTGTTTCAATAGCAGCTTCATTAAGTGAGGACTGTACTTTCTTCATGCTTTCATTAACATCTGTTACAATGCTTGCTTGCTCGCTAATAGATTTAACTTGCATCTCATAACTTGCGTTGATTGCTGAAAGATTGCGTGTGATGCCTTGCATCTCTTGCATATAACCAGCAGCGTCAGAGGCCACATTACCCATGCTCTCAGCCACTGTCTTATATGAGGCGAACAGTGAGTCTGATGATGTCTTAAGAGACGCTTGTGTCGCTGCAAATGCTGCAATTGAGTCAGATGCGCTGTTCATATTCTTAGCATAGTTGTTAGAAGCGGAAATGGCTGCTGTTACGTCACTAATCTGTGCGGCGGTCTCAGAGAGCTTTCTGATTCCTTCGTTCAGTTTCTGTGCGTCGCTTTCAGAAAGTTTCCCTGCTGCGGCAATGTCATCAATAGTGTTTCCTGCCTTTGAAGCAGCTGGAGCCGCACCACCACCACCACCTAAAATAGGAGCACCTTCACCTCCGGATAGTTGAGGAAATACTTTGTCCCAATGATATTCAGGGTGTGGATCCTCAAATGCTGAGATTGCGAACAAACACGCTTCAATGAACATACCAATCATAAGCATAACGCCTGCACCTGGATAGTGCTGAATTTTGAATAGCGCACCAACGATTACTACAGATGCACCTAAACCGTATGCATAACCTGTGATTCTCTTACCTTTCGGAGATGAAAAAAAATTTCCCATTTTTTTTAGTTTTTAAAGTTTTTTGATTTATTTGATTAATTTATATATGATTATTAGTTGTTGTAATTTGCGCCTATGACACTCCGTACGCAACGAAATCCAATGAATGACTTAGTCTCTGTCTGGTATTCGAATGAGCGCGTGGCACATTGGAGATAAAGACCTATATCTTTCCATGAGCCTCCTCTGATGACCTTGCGTTTTAGAATCTCTGGGTCTGTTTGACGTGAGTTGTAGTTGTAACTTGGGTTCAAGTCGTTTACAAAACTGTAGTTAGACTCGTGGAATGCTGAGGATGTCCACTCTGAAACATTGCCAGCCATATCATACAGCCCGTAGTCATTTGGCGGGAATGAGCCCACCTTGGCTGCGACCATCCAACCGTCAGCAACATAGTTGCCGTGCTGAGGCTTGAAGTTAGCAAGAAAACAACCTCTTGCGGTTCGTATGTACATTCCACCCCATGGATACATAGAAAGGTTTCTACCTCCGCGTGCCGCATACTCCCATTCAGACTCTGTCGGGAGTCGGTAGTCTTGTACAATTGGTTGTTTGTGTGTAATCTGTGCGTTGTTGAAGTATGTTGTACGCCAATGACAGAATGCTGTGGCTTGCTCCCAACTTACACCTACAACAGGATAATCTCCATAACCATCATGGTAGAAATACATTTTTGTGTAAGGCTCATTGTATGAGTATGTGAAATCTCTAATCCAGCAAAGTGTGTCAGGATATACATTAATTATGCGTGAATTTATGAAGTCACGACGACTCTTGAGTTCAACAAACTTTGTCTGATTTACAATCCAGCCTGTCTCCTTGTCAATGTAGGCGGTGTCTTTCTTAATCATACAATCAGCACTGTCCTGACCTTTACCGAGTTTTGAGAGGTCACTATGATAACCAGCTTTGTTCGGATCGAATTTGTTACGCTTTAAAGCAGCCTGATTGTAGTCAATCCAACGATATTTGTAGTTGAGTATCTGACCGTTGGTCTCTCTTGAAAAAGATATGGACTCCTCATCAGAATAAAACATAGAGTCAATAGCCAGAGCCTGCTCCTCAGTCTTGGGCTTGTCCCAAGGAATTCTCTCATCCCAGTTCAGCTTAGGCAGACGCTCAATGTTCTCTTTTTGTTTGTCATTAGGACGGTTACCTATTTTATAGACAGGGTCACCGGTTTTCTTATCCCTTGTTGCAAATTCTGAATCCTCACCCTCTGCGGCTACAAGTTTTTCAAGTGCGATTGAGTCTCTGACCCAATATACGAATTGCTTGTATTCTCTATTGGTTATTTCGGTCTCATCCATCCAAAAAGCGTCAATTGAGACTACCTTTTGACCTGTGCTCGCCGCCCAGTTAGCGTCCTGGTCATTTGCTCCCATTGTAAACGAGCCTGGTTTTATGTAGACCATTCCGTAAGGATTAGGCTCTTTCCACGATGTTCCTTCAACACCAACCAACTCGCCGCTTCCGCCGCTTCCACAGCTGGTTAGAATAACAATCGCAATGATGAATAATGGAAATTTTTTCATAGTTGTTATAGGCTGTTTATAAGTATCTGATACTTTTATATTTGTTCTTTTTTGACAAATCAATGTTAAAACTGTAAGATAGTATTATCTCGTGACATCCCGCTGACTTTATAAGGTTTGAAGTAGGAAGGTCAAATGAATATCCTATCACCAAACCGTTCAGCACTCTCACTCCCGCCATAAGGACAACCGCCCCGTTAATTCTGTATGCCAATCCGCCCCAATAACTCTCTTTGTATTCAAGGTTAGCTCCTATCTGACCTGTACAAGTCACGAAGTCAGTATTTATTATTGCATAGGTTTTTAACTTATACAACGGATTATTAAAAGAAAAATTGTATCCTCCTAAAAATTTTATATTCATTTTTCTTTTGAATGACAACTTTTCAGTAATCTGGTACTTTGGCTGTAATATGTTAAGCAGGGATATGCCTGCATACCACTTAGGGTTGATGAATGACACGCCCGCTCCTAAATCCATCTTAAAGTCATTCAACGCTCCGTTCAGGGCAGGGTCGCTGGAGTCGTGGTAGTCACTCTTTATGTCGCCAATATTTGATTTATCCTTATCAACACTTGTTGTTGAGAAGTCAACCAATATGCCACAAGCAAGATAACCGTCCTTGACAGGAATGCGATAGGCATACATCAAATTTACGTCCTGATAGCGGTATAAACCAACTATATTGTCATAAAAAGCGAGCCCGGCACCGTGCTTCGTCTTTTTTATATTAAAACCAATGTCCGCACTAACATAATATGTGATTGGAGCATTCTCAAATCCCGCATATTGGGAACGAAATGTGCCAAGCACATTAATCATATCGTTAGCCCCCACCGTCGCAGGGTTTGAAGCCTTTAAATTAAGCGTGTACTGGCTAAATTCAATGCCTTGCTGCCCGTATGTAATCAGGGTAAAAGCCACTGCCAAAGCAGTCAATTTCGAACGTAGTGCACGCATTTAATTACGCAAAGATACAAAAAAATATTATAAAAAACTATTTTTAAGCAAATTAATACTCATCTTCGTTAAAGAAGAAGTCTTCTTTGCTTGGATAATCGGGCCAGATATCCTCAATTGTCTCGTAAATCTCGCCTTCGTCCTCAATCTCCTGAAGGTTCTCTATGACCTCCAAAGGCGCTCCTGAGCGCGTCGCATAGTCTATAAGTTCATCTTTTGTGGCAGGCCATGGAGCGTCTTCCAGTTTTGAAGCAAGTTCAAGTGTCCAATACATATTGTTAATCGATTTATAAAAACCTACTTTTCCAAATTTCGTGCAAAGATATAAAAATTTTATAAAATCCGTCCTATTACAAAGAAAAAATCACTTAAACGGTTTATGAAAATAAGGCAGGCTCTTTGATTTTCAAGTAAATCAATTGAATATGCATTGCGTTCGGCGCGTCTGCATATTGTCCGACAGATGTTGGATAGTGCGTTCTGTCGGCTTGTTCCGGGTATAAGAAACTTCTCAACAGGAGGCAGCGTACTACTGTATTCGTCAATGCGTCCCTCTATCCAAGCCACAAGAGTTTTGTCAAACTTGAATTTCCCCGATGTCTCTTCATCGGGGCAGGCGAAACAGCAGTTGATTCTTGTGAGAATCTCTTGTATATGCTCCAAATCATCATTAATCACAGAATCATCACTCTCTGCTTTCAGCAGTCCTATGAAACTGCTCAACTCATCAAGCGTGCCATATACCTCAAGATGCGGGTCACATTTGCTCACTCTTTTGCCTCCTATGAGGGAGGTTGTGCCATCGTCGCCGGTTTTAGTGTATATTTTCATAATAAGGTGTTATAATCTTATCTTGTAATGCTCTATTTGTAATGCTTTGTTGAAAAAAAGCACTCCGAAATGGAAGAAATCCATTGAGACGCGGACTTCCGGGTGCTTTTTTATCTCATTCCACGCCTCTTCCATCTCTGCGGAGTGGTGTATGTCATCAAAAATGAATATTGAGTTGTCTGATACTTTGGGCAGACATTTCTCAAAATATCTTGTTGTCGGCTCTTTTCTATGGTTGGCGTCAAAAAAGACAAGGTCTAATTTCTTGTGCTTTGACAGAGTTCCGTCCAGAGTCTTGTTTATATCTCCTACTATTATATCTACATTTCTCACACCTGCGTTGTCCAATACATTCCTTGCCACGGCCGCTGTGTTCGGGCAGCCCTCAAGAGTTGTAATATGTGCCTTGGAATCTGTTTTTGCAAGATAGAGCGTTGTTATGCCCAGTGATGTTCCTAATTCAAGAATCTCTTTTGAGCGGTTGCTTATTGCAATCCTGAATATTATTTGTGCAAGAGACGCTCTCTTCAGACTGTTGGACGCTATGTCACAAATTCTTTTGGAACATGACGGTCCTGTGCCATAGTCTGTAACATCAATCGTCTGCTTGTCACGCATCAGATTACGGCGTGACTTCTCCACCATTGAAAAACAGTAGTAGGGCAGTTCCTCTTCTATTACTTTGGTTATGAAGTGAAATGCGAACGGTGAGTGCACACCGAAACCACCTTTAGGTTTTGCCGTCAGCCAATGCCTTGCAAACCTTTTTATATAGGAAAGCCTGCTATTTCTCAAACTATCTGATATCTTTGATTCTCTCTATCAACTCCTGTCCCAGCGCACTCTTCTTCTTTATGTGTTCCTGAACGGCAAGGACAAACGGATTGTTCTCAAAATTGCCACGAACATTCTCAAAATCCTGAAGTTTGGTGGCGTCATCTCCATCGGCTCCGAATCCGGTTCGTGCCACAAGGTTGAACTCCTTTTTGGCATCTTCATAGAGCATATTGTCAAGCTCAACCACACTTTTGCGCCACTTCTCAACTTGGGATATTATATCCTGAACCGTAAATTCAGTATATCTTTTGCCAAATTTCTCCTCAAGTTTCTCAAGAGCCCACGTCCACTCATAGTCATAGTACATAGAGTGGATATATTGGAAACGGACGTTAATCTCATTTATTGTGCTTATGCTACCGTTTTCAATATCATCAAGAAGTTTTGATATCTCTGATTTAGGGGCTATGAGACCTGATATGTCAACCCAACGCCCAAGTCCGATGTTTGTTGTCGGCTTCAGTTGCTCACGTATCTCATCCACACTCTTGAATTGAGTCTTTTCAAGTCTCTTGATAAGAGAGTTGCCAAGGAATTTCTCAATGGCCATATTGTAGAATCCTATGCCGTGACGCAGTGAGGTGTTTGTTATTTTTGTGCTTTGATAGGAGTATGTCTCGGAAGTCTCGCCAGAGAGAGCCTGCAAACTGTGCAATATGTTTATGCCGGAGTACATTTTTTGAATTGTGTAGGGACTCAGCAGGTTGAAGTTTATGCAATCAAGTTTTACAGGGTCTTTGCGGCGGTCACGTTTAGGCCATTTCTGGGCGTCACGAATAGTGCCTACGCTCTTTAGGTTTACACCTGGAACTATGAATGTGGCGTCATCATTCTCTATAAGGTATGAGAACGGCAGATCAGAGGTGTCAGAGTGTTGGGTATGACGTCCCATTACAAGTGAGAAGGCACCTACTTTGGCTGGCCATAGAATATATGAGTCTGAGGTTGTCTTGGAACCTCTCTCAACCACGCCTTGGTGCATAGGACCTAACTTATACATATGGTTGCTCTGGTTTGAGCCGCTGCCTGCGTTGAGGAATGAGAACATACCTGCTATTAGGAGTGATGACTTGTGGTGGGAGACTGTGTAAGGTCCGCCGAAAATAGCGCAAGCCTCACCGTGGAATCCCTGGCAGTTGCAGAAGTAGACAGAGTCATATATTGAGAAGTGCTTTCCAATCTGCACTCCTTGTCCAATAAATGTGTTCTCAACAAGTGAGGCGTCTGTCACAGTTGTCCCCGATGAAATGATAAAGTTCTTTGCAATAACATTCTGCCCTATATAGACGGGGTCAAAGCGATTGCTGTTTACGCTGCCGTTACACAGGTTGCTCGTCTCCTCAATAGTGGCGCAATCACCTATGCGTACATTCTCAATACGCCCGCAGTTGATGATTTTTACATTTTTGCCTATTGTACCTATAGATGAGGTTACGCTCTTGCTGTAATCCTCCGTTATCTCCTTAAGTTTTTTTATACACTCTTTGCGATGACGGTATATGGCCATTATGTAGCCAATGTGAGAGCTGAGATTATCTGATATAAGTATCTCCCTGCCGCCACCTTCATTAAGCAGGGCTACACTGGTTCCGTTGCCGAAGGCGGATTCCCCGTCTGTTACAATAATCTCAGTGTTTTCAATAAAGGAGTCATCCCCGATGGCGTAGTCGGCAATGTAGCAGTTTATTTTGTTGATGAAAACATTGTCCCCGATTGTTGTGTTGTGAAGAGAGGCGTGGTATATTCCGCTATGACGTACAATACCTCCTTTGGCGGCTATCTCCTTCTCAAATAGACCGAGCGTGATTTTCCCGGAAAAGTGTACGTGACGGACATATTCAGTTGAAAATTTGTCAGCAACACTTATCTGGCTCCAATCCGGGCAGGTGCACGCTTGTGACTCCAAAGCGGCGATTTCTGTGTTTGTAAGTCCTCTCATATTCAATTAGTAATTAGTAATTAGTAATTATGGTAACCATCAACTGGTTCATCATATAGTTCATAGAGGAAGTCATTATACGGGAACCGTTGGGTGTGAATCTCTTTGACTCTCTCATATAGCAACTCCTTAAGCTCCTCAATGTTCAGTCTGTTCTTAGCCGATATAAAGATACAATTTTCTTTTAACTTTGACATCCAACTCTCCTTTAATTCTGCAAGTGAGGTGTCGGCGGAGTATGCGTCAATCTTATTGAACACCATTATAATAGGCTTCTCCTTTGAGTCAAGTTCGCTGAGAGTCTTCTCAACAACCGCAATCTGTTCCTCAAAACAAGGGTGCGAAATATCAACTATATGGACAAGTATATCTGCCTCACGTACCTCATCAAGAGTAGATTTGAATGACTCCACAAGGTCTGTCGGTAATTTGCGTATGAAACCTACAGTATCAGAGAGCAGAAATGGAATGTTTTTCACTATCACCTTGCGAACTGTAGTGTCAAGCGTGGCAAATAATTTGTTCTCTGCAAGTACCTCTGTCTTGCTAAGCAGGTTCATCATAGTTGATTTGCCTACATTGGTATAGCCCACCAGTGCCACTCTTACAAGTTTGCCTCTGTTCTTACGTTGTATGCTTTTAGTCTTGTCAATATGAACCAATTCCTCTTTTAACAAAGATATCTTTCTTAAAAGAATCTTGCGGTCTGTCTCAATCTGCGTCTCACCGGGACCTCTCATACCTATACCTCCGCGTTGGCGGTCAAGATGAGTCCACAGTCTGGTTAGTCGTGGCAGCATATAACGGCATTGAGCAAGTTCAACCTGCGTCTTTGCGTGAGCGGTCTGTGCTCGCTTTGCGAATATGTCAAGAATAAGATTTGTCCTGTCTAGAATCTTCACTCCAAGTTCCGTTTCAAGATTTCTAAGTTGAGCCGGTGACAGTTCGTCATCAAAGATTGCAAGACTGATGTCATTATCATCATCTTTCACAAACTCCTTTATCTCCTCAAGTTTTCCCGCTCCTACAAAAGTTCTGGAGTTGGCGTATTCAAGTTTTTGGAAGAATTTTCTTATGGTGACGGCTCCTGCGGTATCGGCAAGAAACTCCAGCTCATCAATGTACTCACGAGCCTTTCGCTCATCTTGTTGCGGGGTTATAAGCCCTACAAGGATGGCTCTTTCAATTTTTGTCTCATTTGCCTCTACGTCAATCATAAAAAATGGTTTTGTTCAAAAAAAGCCTTCCGTCTCTTTGGTTAGATCCGAAAGGCTTGTATTATGCAGTGGCTTGTTTCCACTGTTATGCCTACACTTATAGTTTGAATCTTATAGGCAGAGTATACTTAACACGTACATTCTTACCTCCCTGCTTTCCTGGTGTCCACGTTGGCATTGATTTTATAACACGAACTGCCTCAGCATCAAGAGAGGCTTCAACGCCACGAACAACAACAACATCAACAATCTTGCCGTCTGAGTTAACTACAAACTGACATACGACACGACCTTGTATATTGTTTTCCTGTGCAAGCAGAGGATATTTGATGTTCTTTGAGAGCCAACGGTTCATTGCCTCCTGACCGCCGGGAAACTCCGGCATCTTCTCAACCACAACGTGAATCATCTGAGCCTCCTCATCTTCCTCCTCTTGAACGGCTACAACCTCGTGAATCTCAACACGTTGGTTTTTGTCATCCTCTGTAGAGAAGTCTGCTGTCTGAACATCTTCCGTGTTCTCCTTAATCTCTATGACGTCACTAAGTACGGTCTCCGGCTCCGGTGGTGGAGGTGGCGGAGGTGTCTCATCTCTAAATGTTACTTCTACCATGTCCTCGTCGTCTTCCACCGCAGTCTGTAGTGCCTCCTCATAGATTGTAATCTCATTCTGAGCCCATTCAAAAGCTCCGTACAAGATACCTAAGGCAACCACCAGACCAATAAGGATAGACGTGGATTTGCTACCCTCAATGTCGGCTTTCGGTGATTTTTTGATTTCCATATAGTTTGTTTAAAAGTTATTGTTAGTTGCATTAGTCGTTTGCAAATGTAATTATTTTTTTTCACATATACTTCTATTTGCCTCTATTTTTTTTGTTTGAAATATTTTTTATTCACTCTTTTCTTTTTTTATATGATTTTTTATGAAAAATAACTAAATTTGAAGCCTATTTATAAATTAGGTGTGTTTTGCCTTTGGGTAGTTTGAGAAGACATATTATAACAGCAATTACCGTAGCACTATCTTCCTGGTGTTATGTTAGCGCCCAGCAGATGGGAACGGCTGTCAGCACATTCCTTGAGTTCCCTGTCTCCGCTCACACAGCCGCTCTTGGAGGTAATGTAACATCATTCTTAGGTGCTGACCCTATGTTCGCCTTCAATAACCCGGCTCTTCTTAAAAGTGAGGCGTATAATCAGATTCATCTGAATTACTCTGTCTATATGCTTCACACTGGTTACGGAAGTGCCGCATATACTACAAAGTTTTCTGATAAGGATGCCTTTATGGTAGGCTTTCAGGGAGCTTTTTACGGTAAAATGGAGAGTTATGACCCAAGTGGGAATCCAACAGGTACGGTTAGTGCCAATGACTTTGCTCTGACTGCCACATATTCAAGAGTGCTTAACAGATACTTCTCTGTCGGGGTGACAATCAAACCGGTTATAAACAGTTACGGAGGTTACACATCATTCTCTTTGGGAAGTGATATAGGGGTTATGTTCCACGATTCAGCATCACTTGTGAACCTTGCTGTAACAGCTCGGAATTTCGGCGGCAGGCTTGCGGGACCTGAAGATATAGTTATGACATCAAAGTGGATGCCGCTTAATGTTTCTATAGGTCTTACAAAACGCCTGAAAAAGGCTCCTATTGCTTTTAATCTTACCTTGCAGAATCTCCAGACTTGGAAAAAATATGACAGTGTAGGCAAGATGATAGGTCGTAAGTTTATTATAGGTATGGATATAATGCCACTCTCAGAAAAGTTCTGGGTAGGACTGTCATATAATTTTGACAGAGGCTTGTCATTAGACAATCCAACGGTTCTATCATTGTCGGGGCTCTCTTTTGGAGGTGGAGCTAAACTATATATGTTCAGGCTGGGAGTTGGTATCGCCTTTTACAGCACGGCGTCTGTTACGGCACATTTCTCACTTTCAATGGACGTGAATTGGTTTAGTCAGAGCAAGAAAGTGAAACTATAGTTAATAATTGAAAGTTAATAATTGAAAGTTGAAAATTGAAAATTGAAAGTTGACAGTTATATTAATTATTAATTGAATATGCGTAGTATTACAATAGCGGTAGATGGGTACTCATCTTGTGGAAAGAGTACCATTTCAAAGACGCTTGCGCGTACTTTAGGTTACATATATGTTGATACGGGTGCAATGTACAGGACAATAGCCCTATACGCACTGCGTAATGGTTTTGTTAAGGCTGACGGTACCATTGAGAGAGATGGTCTGATTGCCGACCTTAAGAATATAATTGTAAGTTTTGCCTCTGACGGTAGTGCTATGCTCAATGGAGAGAATGTGGAGAGTGAGATAAGAGGTATGAGGGTGAGTGATTGCGTCAGTTATATAAGCGCCATACCTGAGGTCCGTCGTCATTTGGTTGAATTACAGAGGATTATGGGGCGTAACGGAGGGGTTGTTATGGATGGCAGAGATATAGGTACTGTGGTGTTCCCCAACGCAGAATTGAAGATTTTTGTCACTGCCGACGCCACCATAAGGGCTCAACGTCGTTTTGATGAACTAAAGTCCAAAGGTCAGCCTGCTGATTATGATGAGATTCTTGAGAATGTTAAGAAACGTGATTATTTAGATGAGACACGTGAGGAGAGTCCTCTGCGTAAGGCCGATGACGCCATAGTGCTTGACAACGGGAATATGACCATAAGTGAACAGAATGCGTGGGTTATGGATAAGGTTATGAATATATGTCAGAACTTCGGGTAGAGATAGACGGTGATTCAGGTTTCTGTTTTGGAGTTGTAAATGCCATAGCAAAGGCTGAGAAGGAGTTGGAGAATGACTCTGAGCCTCTCTATTGCCTTGGTGATTTGGTTCATAACGGCGATGAGGTCAAGCGTCTTGCAGACAAGGGTCTGAGAGTCATTGACCACGATGGTATGACCGCTCTTGAAGGTAAGCGTCTGTTACTCAGAGCTCACGGTGAGCCTCCCTCAACATACGCCATAGCGGCAGATACGGGTATAAAAATTATAGACGCCACCTGTCCTGTGGTACTTCAACTACAAAAGAAGATTCGCAAAGCGTTTGTTGAACACCCTGATACGCAAATTGTTATATATGGAAAGAAGGGTCACGCAGAGGTTAACGGACTTGTGGGGCAGACAGATGGCAAAGCCATCGTGGTAGATGGTGTTGAGGATAAGGCAAGTATTGACGGTATTGATTTCAGCAAGCCTGTAATGTTTTTCTCACAAACCACCAAACCTATTGACGGTTTCAATGCGCTTAGTGAATATTTGGAGAGCAAGATGATTGGCGGTGCTGGATTTACGGCATTTGACACAATATGCCGTCAAGTGGCTGGCAGAAGAAAAAAGATTGAGGAGTTTGCCTCAAGGCACAGTGTGGTACTGTTTGTAGGTGGCGATAAGAGTTCCAACGCCAAGGCTCTGTTTGAGGCTTGTGTGGCGGTAAATCCTAACAGCCATTTCATACAAAATGAGAACCAGATAGATATGAGTTGGTTTGACGGGGCTTCAAGTGTCGGAATCTGTGGCGCTACAAGCACCCCGATGTGGCAGATGGAGAAAATCGGTGATACGGTGATGCGGTGATACGGTGATGCGATTTCAAATCACCGAATAACCAAATCACCGAATAACCAATATTAACTTTCAATTTTCAACTTTTAACTAAATAATTATGTCTCAAATTAAATCAATTGGTGTGCTGACATCGGGAGGTGACGCACCAGGAATGAATGCCGGTTTAAGGGCTGTAACACGTACCGCAATTTGCAACGGTATGAAGGTTTTTGCCATATATCGTGGCTATAAAGGACTTATCTCTGATGAGGTTGTGGAGTTTAAAACACAAGATGTAAGTAATATTATTCAACGTGGAGGTACAATTCTAAAGACCGCGCGTTGCCCTGAGTTTGCCACACCTGAAGGCAGAAAGCAAGCGTATGACACCATTGTAAAGCATCAGATTGACGCTTTGGTTGTACTTGGCGGAGACGGAACGTTTACAGGAGCGAAGGCTTTTGCAGAGGAATACAATATGCCTGTTGTAGGTTTGCCTTGCACAATTGACAATGACTTGTGCGGAACTGACTTTACAATTGGATATGATACCGCGCTTAATACGGTTATTGATTGTGTTGACCGTATCCGTGACACGGCGTCTTCACACGAGCGTCTCTTCTTTGTTGAGGTTATGGGACGTGATGCCGGATTCCTTGCTCTTAACGCTGCCATTGCCGCTGGTGCTGAGGCTGCCGTAATACCTGAGGAGGAGATTAAGAGAGAGGTTCTTGAAGAGGTTGTAGGTAACGGATTCCGTAAGACAAAGAACAGTAGTATAGTGCTTGTGGCAGAGAGTGATGTCACAGGCGGTGCCAAGGGTATTGCTGAGGCTGCCAGAAAACTTCACCCTGAATATGATGTACGTGAGGTTATTCTTGGTCATATACAGCGTGGAGGCACTCCGTCGGCTCAAGACCGAATACTTGCAAGCCGTATGGGTGTAGCCGCCATTGAGGCTCTACTTGAAGGACAGCGAAACATAATGGTGGGTATTCAGAATGATGAGATTGTCTATGTTCCCTTCTCACGTGCCATTAAAGATGATAAACCAATTAACAAACGTCTGTTCAACGCACTTAGAACACTTTCAATTTAGGAGGATAGAGTATAGACAATGGTCATATAAATATCAAAGGGGCAAGGGTTAATAATCTAAAGAATATAGATGTAAGTATCCCTGCCGGTAAATTCGTGGTTATTACAGGTGTCAGCGGCAGCGGCAAGTCATCACTCGCCTTTGACACCTTGTATGCAGAGGGGCAACGTAGATATGTGGAGAGCCTCTCATCATACGCACGTCAGTTCATAGGTAACCAGCAACGTCCCGATGTTGACTTTATTGAGCATCTGCCGCCAGCCATCGCCGTAGAGCAGAAGGTAAAGACCCGCAATCCACGCTCAACGGTAGGCACCTCCACAGAGATTTATGATTATCTGAAACTGCTTTTCGCCCGTATAGGTAAAACCATATCTCCTGTATCTGGAGAGGTGGTAACAAAGCATACTATAAAAGATGTGCTTGACTATATAGCCTCACTTCCGGAAGGGGAGAGGAGTGTGTTGCTATCGCCAATAAATGACATTTCAAAACTAAGGGTCCTAAAAACACAGGGTTTCAGTCGTCTCTATGTGAATGGTGATTTTGTCAGAATTGATGATTATAAGGAATCTACTTACCCCGATGCCTCGCTTATGCTTGTGGTAGAGCGTTTTACGGCAAGTACGGAGCAATCTTTTCTAAACAGAATGGCAGATTCTGTAGAGACCGCTTTTTATGAGGGAGGCGGGGTGTGTTATGTGGGCGACAGGGAGTTTTCTGAAAATTTTGAGGCTGATGGAATAAAGTTTGAAGAACCATCAGAGCAACTCTTTAATTTTAACAGCCCGCTTGGAGCATGCCCTAAATGTCAGGGTTATGGAAATGTTATAGGTATAGATGAGGATTTGGTTGTCCCCAACAAGACGCTCTCAATATATGAAGAGGCAATAGCCCCGTGGCGTGGGAAAATAATGGGTGAGGACAAGCAAAATCTCATTAACAATGCCTCTAAGTTTGATTTCCCTATACATAAACCCTATTTTGAGCTTACACAGGCTCAGAAAAAACTTCTCTGGACGGGTAATGAATATTTTTATGGTCTTAATGAGTTCTTTAAGTTTGTAGAGCAGAATCAGTATAAGATACAGTACCGTGTTATGCTTAGTCGTTATAGGGGTAAGACTGTATGCCCTGAATGTGACGGCACACGGTTAAGACGTGAGGCACAGTATGTTAAGGTGTGTGGCAAATCCATATCAGAACTCACATCAATGCCTATATCAAAGTTGCATGATTTTTTCAATAACGCCACGTTTAATGAATATGAGGCTAAGGCGGCACAGAAACTGCTTGTTGAGATTAAATCAAGGCTACGCTATCTTGTAGATGTAGGACTTGAGTACCAGACACTTAATCGTGGCTCAAGTACGCTTTCTGGTGGTGAGAGCCAGAGAATAAATCTTGCCACGTCTCTTGGCAGTAGTCTTGTAGGCTCACTATATATACTTGATGAGCCAAGCATAGGACTTCATCCCAAAAATACAGACCAACTTATTGATGTCCTGCGCCGTTTGCAGCAGGTTGGGAATACTGTTGTGGTTGTGGAGCACGATGAGAATATAATAAGAGCCGCTGATTATGTTATTAACATAGGTCCAGGTGCGGGCAGGCTTGGCGGAGAGGTGGTTTTTCAAGGTCTGCCATCTGACTATGTTGATAAACTTGTTAAGACCCCCGTTCCTAAGGTTCGTCGCCGTTGGAATAATTACATTGAGATTAAGGGAGTTACTCAGAATAACCTTAAGAACTTGAGTGTCAAATTCCCGCTTGGAGTTATGACGGTTGTCACAGGTGTCAGCGGCAGCGGTAAGTCAACACTTGTAAAAGATGTCTTTTATGGTGCTGTGAAACGTTACAGAGGCGATGCTGTTGAGAAAGTAGGCAGTTTCGGGACTCTTGAGGGTAGTCTAAACCTTATTGACGGCATTGAACTTGTTGACCAGAATCCTATAGGAAAGTCATCACGCTCAAATCCTTGCATATACCTTAAAGCTTTTGATGAGATAAGAAATCTTTTTGCGGAGCAACCTCTTTCAAAACAGATGGGTTATTCCGCCTCATACTTCTCATTCAACACTCCTGGCGGACGTTGTGAGGAGTGTCAGGGAGAGGGTACAATAGTGGTGCCTATGCAGTTTATGGCAGATGTTGTGCTTGAGTGTGAGGCGTGCCACGGCAAACGCTACAAGCAGGAGGTTCTTGATGTCAAGTATCGTGGCGTTAACATCTATGATGTGCTTAATATGACTGTTAATCAGGCTATTGAATTTTTCTCAGAAGATTCCAGCCTAACCACTCAGAAGATTGTGAGGCGTTTGAAGCCGCTGCAAGACGTAGGTATCGGCTATATTAAGTTAGGGCAGTCATCAAGTACGCTATCTGGTGGTGAGAGTCAGCGCGTGAAACTTGCCTCCATTCTTGCATCGGGGAATCAGAAAAACCGCATATTCATATTTGATGAGCCTACAACAGGACTCCACAGTTCAGATATAGTAACACTTCTAAAGGCGTTCAACTCGCTTGTGGCAAAAGGTCATACATTAATTATAATAGAACATAACCCCGATGTTATGGTTCAGGCAGACCATATTATAGACTTAGGTCCAGGAGGCGGCGATGAAGGCGGCAATGTTGTGTTTGCCGGTACTCCTGAAGAACTAAGGAAGTGTAAGGAGTCAGAGACGGCACGGTTTATTTAGTGAATAGTGAATAAAGAATAGTTAAAAAAAGAAGAGTTGATTTCTCAACTCTTCTTTTTTAATGTTAATTAAGGCTTCGCCTTGATTAAGGGCTTCGCCTCAGCATAATCAAAATAAATTTTGCTTCTGCGTTCGGCTTGCACCTTAATTTTTAATTATTCAGCGTCATCTGCCTTCTCTTCTTTTTTAGCAGCTTTCTTAGCGGCTGGTTTCTTTTCTGCCTTAGCCTCACTCTTTGAAAGTTCTGCCTTAAGAGCTGCAAGAGCGTCAATGTCACCAAGAGTTGTCTTCTCAACTACAGGAGCCTCTTCTTTCTTTGAAGCCTTCTTTGGCTTCTTTTCAGCAGGAGCCTCCGCACCAGCGGCAGCCTTTTGAGCATCTTCAAAGATGCGGCTGTGAGATACAAAGATACGTTTCTTATCCTCATTGAACTCAATTACCTTGAAATCAAGTATTTCACCTGCCTTAGCCTGTGAACCGTCTTCCTTTACAAGGTGTTTAGGAGTTGTGAATGCCTCAAGACCCTCTTCAAGAGAGATTATGGCACCGTTGTCCTTCATCTCAACAATCTTACCCTGATGAATTGTGTCAACAGCGTAGGTTGCCTCATATTGGCTCCAAGGGTTCTCCTCAAGTTGCTTGTGACCAAGACTCAAACGACGGTTCTCTTTGTCAATCTCAAGAACAACTATCTCTATTTCAGAATCAAGAGATGTGAACTCAGATGGGTGTTTAACCTTCTTTGTCCAAGAGAGGTCTGAGATGTGGATAAGACCGTCAACGCCCTCCTCAAGTTCTACAAATACACCAAAGTTGGTGAAGTTGCGAACCTTAGCGGTATGTTTGCTGCCAATGGCATATTTCTCATCAATTGTAAGCCACGGATCCTCTTTAAGTTGCTTGATGCCAAGTGACATCTTGCGCTCATCACGGTCAAGTGTGAGAATCTGAGCCTCTACAGTGTCGCCAACCTTTACAAAGTCTGATGCGGAGCGTAGGTGCTGTGACCAACTCATCTCAGAAACGTGGATAAGACCCTCAACGCCCGGAGCAATCTCAACAAACGCACCGTAGTCAGCAACAACTACAACCTTACCTGTTACCTTGTCACCAACCTTAAGGTCTGGGTCAAGAGCCTCCCAAGGTTGTGGGGTGAGTTGCTTAAGACCAAGAGCAATGCGTGTCTTCTCCTCATTAAAGTCAAGGATAACAACATTAATCTTCTGGTCAAGTGTAAGAATCTCTGATGGGTGGTTAACTCTGCCCCAAGAGAGGTCTGTAATGTGGATAAGACCATCTACGCCGCCAAGGTCAATGAAGCAACCGTAAGGTTCAATGCCCTTAACAGTACCCTCAAGAATCTGACCCTTCTCCAAACGACTGATAATCTCTTTCTTCTGTTGCTCAAGTTCAGCCTCAATGAGAGCCTTGTGAGAAACAACAATATTTTTGAACTCAGAGTTGATTTTAACAACTTTGAACTCCATAGTCTTGCCTACGAATACCTCATAGTCACGTATTGGCTTGACATCAATTTGTGAGCCCGGAAGGAATGCCTCGATGCCGAATACATCAACAATCATACCACCCTTTGTGCGGCTCTTTATGAAGCCCTTGATAATCTCGTCCTTCTCCAAAGCCTCATTGACTCTGTCCCAAGAACGTGATGTGCAGGCTTTCTTGTGTGAAAGGATAAGTTGTCCTTTCTTATCTTCCTGTGATTCAATATAAACCTCTACCTTGTCACCAACCTTAAGGTCTGGATTGTAGCGGAATTCACTCATAGATACAATACCGTCAGACTTGTAGCCGATGTTAACCACAACCTCACGTTTGTTCATTGAGATTACTGTACCCTCAACAACCTCACCTTGACTGATTTGGTTCAGGGTTTTGTCATAGGCCTCTTTTTGTGCCTCCTGGCTCATAGATGTCTCTACTGCGCCACTCTCAAATGCACTCCAATCAAAATCTGCAGTGCCTTGAGCGTTAAACTGTTTTTTTGCCATAATTAATAAATTTTTTAATTAGTTGTTTGACATTATTTATAATCGCCAATAGCGTGGCGGTCCGCTTTTGCCATTTTTTTAAGTTTTCCCTTTGTGTACTCACCTTTATGGCTTCCCGTCATTTTTACGCTCTTTTTTACTATAGGGAATGTATATGCCACAGATACAATAAGTTCATTGCAATACATTTTATGTGAGTACTCGTATGTCTCAACAGAGAGAACGCTTGGAACAACAACGCCCGTTTCAGGGTCTGTGTAGGTGTCTGTGGCGTTTTGATACGCCTCATATCCTTTGCCGTATCTGTTGGATGTGCCTATATCATAGAGGACGGAAAAACTAAAGTTCTTATACCCGAATCCAAGACCTATACCCCAAGTCCAATTGAATGTCATTGATTGATGGTATATCTCACGTTGTTTCGGTTCAAGTTGGCTTGGGTCTGCCCAATTCACCAAATCACCGTTTATATATTGCTTGCCGTTCAAGTAATCATATACATAGTTGTCCCAGCCGCCTGTCAATATGTTCAGGGCTGAGAATTTCTCTTTGAAAGACAGACCAATATTCAGTTTTGGACCAGTCATTACCCATATATTCCAATCTTTTGGCAGTTCCCACGTGTAGGAGAGGCGCACTGGAATATTCAAGCCGTGATAGGTGGTGTTGTAATTCTTAAAGTAGTCTGTGTTGTGATGTTCATTGCGTTCATCCTTACTGTCAAAAAGTTCTCCGTCTGTTGTGGCGAACTGATATTGCAGACCAAATCTCAAACCTAACCCGTGCTTGTCAGAGAATCTGTAGTCAAATGTTGGTCCTACGTGGAATCCGTGCATAAGGGGTGTTCTGCCTACATCATTTCTGGTCTCCTTAACTGTTTTCTCAAGGGGAATAAGACCCTTAATTGTAGTGGCTGAGTATGTTGAAATGTATTTGCCGGCTCTTGTAACTTCATAAACATCAGTGAATTTATCAAAGTTAGTGCCGTTTGGCTTAATTGTGTGATACTGCGTTGAACCCATTCTGAAGTCAAGCATATCATAGCCTGCCTCAACGCCAATGTTCCAACTTGACGCTAATGCCACGGTAGCCGTGGTAAGAACTGTTGTGATTAGTAGAATTGTCTTTCTCATATAATTTTTTCCAGGATTGCAAAAATAGTGTAATTTGCTGATATCGCCAAACTTTACTGTGTTTTTTTATAAAAACATCCGCTATTACTGCAAAAATTTGTTTTGCAACCTAATAGATGGTTGTTGGATATCTATCAGACACCCAACATAATAGAGATTAATAACTTGGCATTGATTGAAAAATCTTGCCGTTTATCAGTTTTCCATTTGCGTGCTTGTTTCTTTTTACTCCATCGCTGCCCCAAGTGCCCCATTGTTTGAAGAAGAACGCAGAACCTTGACGTTCAGTTTGCTCTTGAATTGATAATACCCATGATTCTTTCATAGGTCTTGCACTTGGTCCACTTTCTCCTCCAACAATAACCCAATCTATGTTTTCAAGATTGATTTCCCCTAAATCTTCTATCAGTGGCTCGCATGATAAAAATCTTATAGGTGCATTTAAGGAACGTAAGTAGTCAATTCTTTGTTTTGAAGAAGGAACCTCAACGGTAACACCCAACCAAACATTGTTTGGAATTTCATGAAAACTAAAGTATTCAGCCATTCTATCGGCTCGTTTTGTGAGTAGTTGGTATCTGTGTTGGGGTGTCATTTTTATGGTTTCCATAACCCTATCAATGAATTCAAAGGGAACCTCTTTATGGAATAAGTCACTCATTGAACATACAAAAATAGTGTGAGGCTTGCTCCATTGAAGTGGTTCATTTAAACACTCTTCGTGTAGAGTTATATCAAATCCATTTTTGTATTTATCAACACCCATTGCATTAAGACGTCTTGTCATGGTCTCTGCATAACAATGTGCACAACCTTGTGAAATCTTTGTACAGCCAGTAATAGGATTCCAAGTTTTATCTGTCCATTCTATTTTAGTGGTTTTCATTTTATGGTTGTATAATGGATTTAGCAATTTTTAAAGCAGTTTGGTTATGTGATGCAAATACGAAATGGAAAATTGGGCAGTTTGTACTATTTCTTAGAACCAATGGATTTTCCAAAACATAAGGGAATATTGTTTTTAACCTTTTGATATATAGTTTGGATATTTCTTCAATAGGTTTACTTATTTTGTTAATAGTTGTTTCTTCTCCAAATAGAGTTGGCTCTTTCTTAATTCTGTAAAAATAATTTGAGATTTCTTCTTTTGATAGTCCAAAATAACTTGTTAATATGTCAATGTGAGTTAGTTTACCTTGTCTGTCCAATAACCTGTTAATTATTACACCAGTTGGCACTAATATCCACAAATCCACATCACAGTTTCTTAGTTTTTCTAACGAATCCCATTTGATTTGCATACCAAATGGGTCAAGAAGCATTAATGTTTTATATTTAACATCAGATTTTCTATTACATTTTGCTGTAAATTTATCTAATTGAGTGTTAGCATCGCTTGTTCTATATTCAAAAGGCATTTTATGTTTTTGCTGATATGGTTTTAATTTGCTTTTTAATTTATTGTTAGATGCTTCATCGTTATCAATAAAGTAATAATAGTCAAAACCATCACAATCTAGGCTGACAACGCGTTCCGCTGCTCCTTTGTATGCATAGGTGGATACATCCTCTGTGTAATATTCTGGGAAAAGGGTTGGTCTTTCAGTTGTGTTGTTCTCTTGTTGGTCACGTTCTCCGCTACCAGCAAATCCGTCAAAATATATTAGTTTCCATTTGTATTGTTTCCGATTTTTGTTCATTATTTTCAAATACGCTTTCACATATTTTTCAAAAGCCAATAACTTTCTATCTGTCCATTGACCACCCCAAGTATAAGGAACTGGTTCGTTAACAATATTTTGTGTAGCTTCACTCATAATTAATGCATTATTTGTTTCCCAATAACTTCTTATAGTACGCCATAGTTTCCCTGTCAGGAATGGCATTATTCATACCCTCTTTGTAGTGCTTTGCCCAAGGTGTATCATCCTTATGCAATTCATTTATCAGTTGGGCAGCCGTACAATCCTTATAGTCAATCCAGACTCTGTCAAGTATGGTTTTTGTATCGGAGTCTTCCACCTCAGGGTCTTCAAAATAGTAGTCATTGGTCTCTGTATCCCATTTTATTACTGATGTTTTGTTAGTAATGGGATTACTCTTAAAGTGCTTGAATGAGTTATATACGATAGGAATAACAGGTCCGAATTTCCACGCTTCAATCTTGTCAAACCTACTGTTTGTAATAGGTCTGCCTATTAACGCTAAACTATATCCGTTTGCAATGTACACTAATTTTACAAGTGTGAGAAGTGTTATGTTTTTGCCTTCTTTCAATGCCTTATCTACAAAATAGTTGGCTACAGACAGTGCATCGGTTCTTGATTCTTGCGAGCGTTGTTTAATGCGTTGCATATCAAGTTCGTAGTTTGATTGTAGTGTCATCCAATATTCCGCAGTCTGACCTAAGAATGATTCCAACTTTAGTGCTATTTCAGGGGTGATATTACGCTTACCGTTAATAATATCAGAAATAACAGAACGCTGAACATCTATGCTATCCGCAAGTTCACTGTTTTTCAGTCCACGATACTCCAACTCATCCTTAATTATACCACCCGGATGCGTTGCACAAAATGGAGCTATATTTTCTATGTTAGTTTTCATATCAAGAGCAAAGATATAAATATTTCTGTAAATTTACAAATTTGTAATAATATTTTTACTTTACTTTGATTTTGTAGTTTTACGATAGTGCTTAGATAGGAACCTTACTATAATATCATTTGCAGATTTAGGTTGTTGTAGTTTTGGAGGTGTATTAGGAGCGTTAGTTTTTGTTTAGAATAATTAACGCCGCAATAACGCCTGGAATCCAGCCCAGTAGTGTGAGCAGGAAAACAATAAGCATTGAGCCGCAACCTCTGCTGTAAACCGCAAGAGGTGGAAAAATGATTGCAAGGATAACTTGAAGGATGGTCATAATATTAAAAATTTATTGTGCAGCGATGCTAGTTTTATGAGATATTATCTATCAATAGTTCGTTAATTTTTTTATAAATATTTAATTTTCAATAAAATACATATATAACAGATCAAAACAGGCATAAGTCCTGACGGTCATTTGAAACATATAAAAAAGTGCTATTTAAACTGAAAAAAGTAGGCTAAAA
>JAZLIE010000046.1:0-16302 GCA_045617165.1 Candidatus Enterocola sp.
CCGGCCAATTTGGCTTCGCTTTCCTTTTGCTGTCAAGGTCAAGACAAGTGGCTTCGCCAACCTTGACCGCAATAACGCTTCGCCGTTACATCGCCTACATAATCTTCAAACTTTTTGTTGCACTTCTTATTTGAATTTATATGTTTCTACATAAGTTGATGTCCGCTTATGCAAGAAGTTAACATTTAACATTCAATATTTATTATCTTTGCAGTCTGTATGCACAGCATTTAATGATATACCCTATAAACTCAATAGAGCAGAAACTTGGATTCACACAGATTCGTGAACTTCTGAAGCAACGTTGCCTTAGCACACTTGGGCGAAGTGTTGTTGACGCAATGCAGTTCTCCACAAACCACTCTGACATTATTAAAAGACTACGTCAGACAGATGAGTTCATACGCCTTATTGAGGAGTATGACAACTTTCCACGTGACTATTGGTTTGACCCGCGCGAGTACCTTGCACGCATAATCCCCGATGGTACATATCTATCTGAAAATGAACTATTTGAAATAAGACGTTCTCTACAAGCCATAGCCGCCATAGTAACCTTTTTAAGTGTCAGGAGTGAGGATGAGTTTCCATCACTGAAAGCACTTGCAGAGAGAGTGGAGTCATCAGAGGCTATCTGCCGTCATATTGACTCAATACTCAATAAGTTCGGCAGACTCAAAGATGACGCAAGCGTGCAACTACAGAGCATACGCCGCCAAAAAGCAGCGGAGACAGCCGCCGCATCAAAACAACTATTGCAGATTCTGCAAGGGGCGAAGGATAACGGATACATAGATAAAGATGTAACCCCAACCCTGCGTGAGGGGCGTCTGGTAATACCTATTCCGCCAGCATTCAAACGCAAGATAGGCGGTATTGTCCACGATGAATCCGCTACAGGCAAAACAGTATTTCTTGAACCGACGCAAGTGGTTGAAACCAACAACCACATACGGGCACTTGAGGCTGAGGAACAGAGGGAGGTTATACGCATTCTTAAAGAGTGTTCTGACTTTATAAGGCCTTCAATACCCGCACTTGAAAAGTCATACCATTTTTTGGGAATAATAGATTTCATTCAGGCTAAGAGCCGTTTGGCATCAGAGATAGGTGCAAGATGTATTATGCCGTCAGGCAAGCCTCAACTTGAATGGTATAACGCACAGCACCCGTTGCTTCTGCTTCAACTCAGGGGGCAGGGCAAGGATATTGTTCCACTCAATATAAAACTGACCCCCGATGACAGAATTTTGATTATATCAGGTCCAAACGCAGGAGGCAAGTCTGTATGCCTGAAGACGGTAGGTCTCACGCAATATATGCTTCAGTGCGGAATGCCTGTAATTATGGGAGAAGAGAGCCGTATGGGTATATATGACGGCATTTTCATTGACATCGGGGACGAGCAATCCATTGAGAATGACCTTAGCACCTACAGTTCACACCTCTCAAATATGAAGTTTTTTCTCAAGTATTGCGGACCTAAGAGCCTTATACTCATTGATGAGTTTGGAACGGGAACTGAGCCAAACATAGGAGGTGCCATTGCCGAGGCGGAACTTGAAGTATTCAACTCAAAACAGAGTTACGGCGTTATAACAACACACTATACAAATCTTAAACACATAGCGTCACAGACACCCGGACTAATAAACGGCGCTATGCTCTATGACCGCGGAAGAATGGAACCGCTGTTCCAATTACAAACTGGAACACCAGGCAGTTCTTTTGCCATTGAGATAGCAGAGAAGATTGGTCTGCCCTCTGAAATAATAGCCTCAGCCACAGAAAAGGTTGGCATTGAACATATTGACTATGATAAGAACATTCAAGACGCGGCACGTGACAAGCGTTATTGGGAGAGCAAGCGTGAGCAGATACGCATCAAGGAGCGAAAGATGGACGAGGCTATGGCGGAACTACACAAACGCCTTGAATCCATTGAGAAAGAGCGCAAGGAGATTCTACGCAACGCCAAAGAAGAGGCTAAAGAGATCATGAACCAGACCAACGCCACCATTGAAAATACTATACGTGAAATTAAAGAGGCGAAGGCGGAGAAGGAGCGTACAAAGGAGATTCGCAGAGAGTTCAACACAAAAAAAGCCACACTGTCAACTGTCAACTCTCCACTGTCCACTGTCAACTCTCCACTGTCAATTGGTGATTACGTGAAGTACGGAGAGACCATAGGTCGGGTGCTTGAGATAAAGGGTGGCAAACTAATAGTGGCGTTAGGACAGATGGAGGCTACTATTGATGTAAGCAAGGTGGAGAAATCAAGCCACGCCAAATTCAAGGAGGCTGAAAGTAAGACAAGAACCACCACCTACATAAGCAAAGAGACCGCAGACAAAATAAGAGATGCCAAACTGCACTTCAAGAGTGACATAGATGTACGTGGGCAGCGAGCCCATGAGGCGGCGGAGACAATCACCTACTTCATTGACACCGCTATAATGGCTGGAGCGTCACAAGTCAGAATATTGCACGGCACAGGCACAGGTGCCTTAAAGCAATACATAAGAGAGTACCTCAGCACCGTAAGTGAGGTAAAATCATACCACGATGAGCATATTCAGTTAGGTGGTGCGGGAATTACCGTAGTGGAGTTCTTTTAGAACGTAGGTTCAAACAATGGTTTTGTCTTCTGATTGTCACAACCGAATGTGAGCAAGATACCAGCCTGAACATTTACCCTTTGTGAACGGTATGGAATACCCTCTGCTGAGTAATATAGTGGCATATAGTCCCCGACAACATAGAAGTTGAACGGCGGCAGACGCAGGTTCAATCCAAGACCAAGCGTTGAGAAACCTCCGCTTATGAACGAGTAACTTGCCGACATTGAGAACCAATAACAAGGATGTATGTTATAAGCAAGAGTTAATTCCTCCTGGAGCCTGCCTGCATTAAGGTCTGTTCTGGAGAGCAACCCCACACTCATCATATTCTTAAGGAATGAGTATTCAACACCAATATACATTTTGGCGTTCATTGCGGTGACATACTTCTTTTTGGCTGTATCATATCTATATGACTCTTGCAGAACTTTGAGGATAGAGTCTCCGTAGTTCACATTCTTCTCCCCGTAATGATATTCTATGCCGTTGAATTTAAAATCAATCTCTCCGTTCGCACTATTGACATTATCCCACACCATAAAACCGGCATCTTTTATAGAGAGTGAGATACTCAAATCCCTAATAGGTTTGTAAACACCACCAAGGTCAATGGCGGCACCCATACTTAGTTTGTATGAATTAATATAATCCTGGAATTGTGACGGAAAATCAAAACCTATTATTTTCCCTTCTGAATCTGTCTTAACCTGCATTGCCGGCACAGATGTGTTCACAACACCGTGACCTAAAGCTCTCCATTGTCTGCCTTCAGCACTAATACTAAGGTCAGAGAATGAGGCGTTGGCATTGGCTAATCCTAACAAAAGATGGAGACGTCCGCCCACGCTCCATTTATCATTTATTCTATGGGAATAGGCACCATTTAAGTCAATATAGGCGTTTGCTGAAGCCTTTGTATTTTTTAGGTTGTAATAATTTGATATGGAATCCTTTGTGCCATATAGGGCAAGTGCGAACATGTCTTTAGGTACATATCCCGTAGCGTCCTGCCTGATGCTCATATTTATTGACAGATAACCTTTTTTCTTAACCCTGAAACCAAAGCCGAAAACCGAGAGTCCGAACTCCTCATGTATTACATTAGTATTTCTCAGTTTGCTATATAAAGCGTCACGCTCGGAACTATTGAATGAAGGATGCAGGAAAGAGACCATCTGACCATCCTTATATTTCAATATGTCATTAACACTAAACACGCCTGCATTAGCCTCAACACTGATAGTTGAGATGCCAGGCAGTTCAACAAATGTCTCACAAGTACTCTGAAAAGCGGGATTCATATAGTGCTTGTAGGGCAGATATTTCATAAAGAAAAGTGTGTTAACCTCTGCAAATGAGATTGTTGCCATTATAACTAATGACACTGTGGCAAAAAATCTAAGGTGTCTCATTTCTTACCTCCTTTCTTTGTGGGATCATACACTATAAAACCTTTTGCCCACACTTCAGCCGTAGCGTCAATCCAATCATTTGACTTAAGCCACACATTCTTCAAATCTTTGTTGGCTACTCTATATTTAAGAACTATGGCATCACCATCCTGCGTCATTATTTTGAACTCATCATAGTTGAACTTCACATAAGCATTCACCTCTGCCGCATCTGCGGTGACTGTACCATCACTATTTGACGGAGCGGCGTTTATTGTAACGGTGCCCGCCTTAGATGGCAGAATGGTCTGCTTGTTCTTATCAATCAACCAATATTCACATACACCATCTACCGGCAGGTGATTAATAAAATCAAGTTTTATACGCATTAGCGTCTCATCACTTAATGACACCTTTGATTCATCAATACTTATGCCCTTGAAATCAACTTTCACAGTATCAATACGGTCTATGAAGAAATTTAGCGATGGAGTGGCGGGATTCCCCTCAAAACGCATATTCATTTGAGCGTCTGTGTAAATATCAATCTTTGAATCATCAAAGAAATATGCTACATTCTTTCCTTGCACTTCTATTGGTCTTATTCTATAATGATAGACAATGGTATCTCCCTTTACCTGAAAAAGACGTTCTGTGTGTCCGAAATCACGGTCAAGTCTGAACTGTGTAAGTTTCTCAATGGAAGGTGTGTTGAAATTAATAAAATCAGCTCTTGACTTACCTTCAATTTCTGACGGAGTTGGATAGTTCAATGTGAATTTAGTACCCATAGAACCATTAAAATCAGCGAACACAGTGTCTCTATCCCCTTTAGGCCCGTAAACAAGCCCCACATAATCAATTTCATATTCAGCTGGTATGCCAATGGAGTTCACGCCATTTAAATAGATTACGGGATTATAGAATGGCAGGAAGAAGTCTGTCCCTTCCAAATCCCTGGTATATGCGAACGGAATTCTCTTTGTTGTTTCATATATAACTCTCTGCGGACCCAGATAACCAAATGTAACTCTTGGTTGAAGATTGTTGAAATCTGTGACAAATTTCACATTCGCACCCGACTGTATGGGAGTGGTTGATTTAACATTTCCAGCAATCCTGTACTTAAGAGTGTGTCCTCCATTGAATCTGACCATCGCACGGGCTAAATCCAACTTTATTTGTGACGTCCCACTGATATCATATCTTACCCTGTTCTCCGGATATTTCTCCGGATTAAGACCTATACCATTCTTATCACCTTCAATAATTAAGTAGGAGCCGGAAGAGAAAGAAAACGGGCTTGAGATATCAATAACCAATTCCTGTCCGTCTTTATACATTATACTATCCAATCTTTCATTGGGATTGGTGTTAATTTCACTGAACTCATACTCAAAAACCTCATCTATACTTCCACTATAGACATCTGATGCATCAACCGTCACCTCCGCATTATTCACATAAACTCCCATAGGATACATTTTCAGATGGCCTATTATCTCATTCCCCAACTTCTGAGTATCTTGTTTTGAAAGGTAGACCTCATCTCCATCAACTCTGAATTTGAATGAGTTGAATGTCTCCGGAAGAGGCTCAAACAATTTGATTTTAGTATGTGCGGCCGGGCCAAGAATTGACATTTCAGCACCAACTGTCCAGTTCACATCTCCAAGAACCTTGTAATCCTTATTCACACAAGCGGAGAACAGAGCGGAAAACATCAATAAAAAACAAAATAATCGGGTATATTTTCCCATAAGCGTATTAAATATGAGGTGCAAATTTATTCATTTTACACGGAATATCAAAACAGAGAGTCATCAAAGTTCACAAGAAAAAGTTTTTCTGTGGCTCTGGTTACCGCGGTATAGAGCCAGCGGATATATGAGTCGTCCAACTCAGCAAGAGTGGCACGCCCCATATCAACATATATGTGACACCAGCCTCCACCTTGCGCCTTATGGCAAGTCACAGAGTAGGCGCTCCTTGCCACTATGGCATTCAGGAACCTGTCCTCCTTCATCTGCTTGTAACGCTCACGCTTGTTTTTTATATGCGAGTAGTCCTCACTCACGGCATTGTATAGTTTCTCCTGCAACTCAGAAAGTTCTGCGGGACTCTTACACATAAGGCTGTCACGCAGAAGAAGCATATCTATCTCCGTATCATAATCAACCATATTCAGCGTAACCTCCGCAAACTGCATACCGTACATCTCAGTAACTCTGCCCTGATGTATGACCTTGACCAAATCTCCGTTAGCAAGAAACTCTATACCATACTCCTTTGGAACTGAGTAATTATTTTTCACAATCATAAGCATATCTCCGTTAGAGAGAAGTTCCTCACGGCAGAGAATACGACTGCGTATGCCATCAGCATACATAAACGCACGGTTATTGGAACGTGTCACAACAAGCGTCTCGTCCTCCCCGACCTCACGGTATGATGACTCTATACAATCAACAAAGTTTGTTCCGTCAACCTTTATGACATCGGGGTGAGTTTTAAACTTAATCGCGCCGCCCTCATACAGAGCCCTGCGAAGCATTGTGGCATTGGCAAGTATGCCGCTCATACTCTCCTGACGCACAACCTCAGTAAGAGTGAACTCATCTACCCCGAAACCATAACCTTGCAAAAATTCCGCATTCAATGCGGGACTCTCATCTTGCATTACAGGTGGCAGCTGGGCGGAGTCTCCAAGTAAAAGCAACTTACACCCCGACGCTCCGGAAAAGACATATTGAAGCAAATCATCAACCAAGCAGCCGGAACCAAAGACAGAGTCACCGCCATTGGAAATCATTGAACACTCATCAATTATGAAAAGAGCGTTCCTGAGACGGTTAAATCCCAAATCAAATGAGCTCTCCATACTCTGCTCCTTCTGACGATATATAAGTTTGTGTATTGTATATGCCTGATGAGCGGCGTAGAGGCTAAGAACCTTGGCGGCACGCCCGGTAGGAGCGGCAAGGACAACCGGAATCTCCATCTCCACCAGAGATTTTACAATGGCACCCACTACACTAGTCTTTCCGGTACCGGCGTAACCCTTCAACAGAAATATGTCATTCCTGTCACCGGCACTAAGGAATCCAGCCAATTTACCTATAAGCGCTGACTGCCCGTCTGTCGGCTCATAATGGAAATGGCTCCTTATTCTATTTTCAAATTCCGCACTGTTCATTTTAATTGTAAAAGTAGTGAAAATATTGTAGAAGTAAATAAAAATATTTATATTTGCATCATCAAATACAAAAACAAATGAACAACGCATTTAAAATCCTGCTTGCGGCAGCAGCCATCTGCCTTATCTGGTTGTCATACGACCGTATCACAACACCTATTAAGTTTATTGACGCTAAAGACGCACGTGAAAAAGAGGTAGCCTCCCGTCTTATAGATATCCGTAAGGCTGAGAATGAGTACCGCATTCAAAAAGGTTGCTATGCGGCTGACTTTGACACGCTTATGTACTTCCTTAAGAATGAGAAGGCTAAACGAGTTTTGAAAGTCGGTGAACTTACTGACAAGCAACTTGAAAGCGGACTTACAGAGCAGAAGGCTCTCAAACTTCTTGCAACCAAGGGTGCGGGAGACAAAGCCACATACGATGAACTTGTTAAGATGGGTTTCCAGCGTGACACAACATTTGTTCCTATGATTGACGCCATCTATGGTGAGGGTTACAATGTTGATTCTATGCGCTATATTCCTTTCTCATCACCACGTCAGGAGTTCGCACTTGACACAGCAACTGTAACAACAGGTTCCGCAGGCATACAGGTTAAGGTTATGGAGTGCAAGGCACCATATACATCATACCTGAATGACCTTGACCATCAGGAACTTGTGAATCTAATTGAGACTCAGACAAAACTTGAGAAGTACCCAGGACTTAAATTCGGTGATGTCCAGAGTGCTAACAACAATGCAGGAAACTGGGAATAATATAAACACACAAAGTCTGTCCATCCGCTTTTCAGTGGGTGGATTTTCTTTTTTTTCAAACGAGGCTTCAAAGGAGTTCAAATTCTCACACCCCGATGATGGTTTCGCCCGCTGTCGTGCCATCTGCCTGTGTGAGGCGGAGATTTGGAATGACTACAAAAAAGTGATAGCCGAAATTGATGATGAGACGTCATCACTGTTTCCGTCAGGTCTCTTTGGTAATGAGGATTGTGAGCGGATTATGAGATTCAATTATCCCTCTTTAGACCTCAACCGTTTTAATATATCACAGCAATATATTGAGGGCTTTGATATAACAAACATATTTGCCGTAAACAAGGAGTTGGGAGCATTCCTAAAGGAGTATTTCCCCTACGCCACCATCAAACACACATCATCTTCAATAATTGAGAATGCCCTTAAATCATCAAGGAAAGCGGGTATAACAGAGGTTTGGGCAAAAGAGACAACCTCAGCGCTCTATGTTGCGGTGGCTGAGAACGGCAGTTTGATTCTATCTAATAGATACAGCATATCAAATCAAAATGATATTCTCTATTACATAGGTGCCCTATACTCAAATCTTAAACTGTCACAACAGAACACACCACTTTTCATTTGCGGAGAAGGCTCAACCGTTGACCTGCTGAAAGAGCGTGTGATCAAGTGCCAAAGCGTTTCAATATGAGAATAATAGGCGGCACACATAAGGCACGCAGGTTCAACCCGCCATCCACGCTAAAGGCGAGACCCACAACAGATTTTGCAAAGGAGGGGCTCTTCAATGTTCTTGACAACCATATATCATTTGATGGAATACAAGTGCTTGACCTCTTCTCAGGCACGGGAAGTATTAGTTATGAGTGTGCTTCACGTGGTGCGTCAACCATCTATAGCATTGAACTGAACTTTCAGAACTCAATGTATATAAAGAATACAGCAAAAGAACTTGGTTTCACCGCCATAAAGGTTATAAAAGGAGATGCTTTCAAGTTCATAGCAAACTGCGGTGTGAAATTTGATTTCATATTTGCTGACCCACCTTATGCTCTTGAAACCCTCGCCACTATCCCCGATAAGGTGTTTGAGGCTGGCATTCTTGCACCTGACGGCATCTTTGTACTTGAGCACGGGCGTGACAACTCATTCAACACGCATCAGAACTTTATAGAGGAACGCTGCTACGGCAATGTTCACTTCTCCTTGTTCAAAAACAAATCAATGTAGATTGGAAGGTGGTCTGAATATCCACCAATGTAACGACGACCGTTGTATGTGCGTAGCGGCTTGCTACCAAAGAACTTTGTGTCATCCTCCATTATGAAACCAGCGTCAAAAATAACGGCGTTATCCTGTGAAGTGTAGAGCCCCGATGGCTTGAGCATTGAGCCTGAGACTATAATTTGGTCAAGCATATTCCACTCCCCTGAATATTTATAGGTGCCTCTACCCTCTTTCTGATATTTCCAAAACATATTATAATAGGTGGCGGCGTCGGCGTCTCCATTAGGCTGGAGAGCACCTAATGACTCACACATACTTTTACAGTCAGGAAAGTCATTAAAATCACCCATAATAAGTATGTTGGCATCGTGGTGGGAATTTATAGAATCTGACTTCTGGCGGACAATTGACATAACGCACTCACGCTTCCAACTTGAAGCCTCAACTCCGCCTCGCCTTGACGGGGTATGGCACAAAAAGAGATGCAGGGTGTCACTCTTTAGAAGAAGCGTCTTGGCGTAGAGAATGTCTCTAGTGCGCATTGTATCTCCGCCACACACCACTCTTATGGGTTTTGACTCAAGCACATCAACTCTCTGTGGGTCATAGAGCATTGCCACATCTATACCTCTGGGGTCAAGGCTCTCATAATGAATGTACTTATACCTGCGACGTTCAAGCGGAGAGTATTTGACAAGTGTGTTCAGCACATAATCATTCTCAACTTCATAAAGCCCCACTATAGCCGCACCCTGCCACTCTCCGGCAGCGGTTATAACCTTGGCAATGTTCACACTCTTCTTTTTATACTTTGTAAAACTCCAATAGTGGTCACCCTCAGGAGTGAATGAAGCGTCATCTTTGATACTATCCTTCTCCGCATCAAAGTAATTCTCCACATTGTAACTCAAGATTCTAACCCTCTCCTCAGCACACGCGATGACTGTGTGTAGCAACAGGTATGATGTTAATAAAAACACCAACCAACCACTTTTCATTTTTAACTTTCCACTTTTAATTCTCATAGCACCCTATATCACTTACATCCCCGTCAAGACGGTATTTGCCGTCAAGGTCATTAGGATAGTCTTTTGAGATGGAGAAGTCAGCATTCCCAATGGCAGGTGAAGCCTCTGTCAAGTGGAAGTCATAAAGGTGAGGATTCGCTTTCTTGTACTCATCACTCCAACTCTCATATATAAATTTAGGTGCTTCATTAATTATGCAGTTATTGAAACGCTCATCGCCCTCTTTCACAGTCTGCTTTACCAAACAGTTGCCAAAAGAGTATGAGCACTGTGACACCGCCTCCTCCTTAGTTGAGAAGACAATCTCATCATTGTAACCACCATAAATTATGGTATTATAGAAGAGAGCGTTCACAGGCATTTCAGTGCCGTAAGCAGTTACACTTGATATTCTGACATTAGAGGCTGTACGTCCGCCCCAAGTGTAGTTATAGTAGTTTGCAATGGTGCAGTGACGCACATCAATATTGCCGCCCGTAACACTCAGAATATTGCCACCCGCACTGTAGAGCAGAGAGTTGAAGATTCTGACATCAGCATTGACAGATGTAATAAGGTTGGCTCCTGAGTTGTAGATTTTTGAATTCTCAATTATCAAAGCCTCCGATGCCGTCTCAAGAGAATCAACCTGCAATCCGAATGATGAGTTGCGTATATCAGCAAAGAGTATTGAGTTGCCCTTGCTTGTTGAGGTGAACCGCACGCCACCCCACTGATTTGAGGCGTTATCATAGTTAAGCGGCGGATTTGTATTCATAAAATCACTACGTTCTCCACGCAAAGTGACAGGCACGCCCTGCGTTCCCTCCATATCAAGAGTACCGTCAACTATCAACAGAGCCTTGTTCCTGAAATAGATGGTGGCACCGTCAGAAATCTTAAGCCTGACATCTTTTGCAACCCTCAGTGTATCATAAACAAGAACGGCAATATCACCCGTAATAGTGGTGTCAGATTTTAACGTGTGACTGTAAAAACGCTTTGCATTGCGCCCATAAGCCTCCAGTCTCACAAATTGCTCATTCCCATTGGTCAGAAAACGGATTGAATCTCTTACAATAAACGGAGTCTTTGAATCAGTTGGGTTAATATTTACCTGTATAAAGGCTATCATACTATCCTTAGCGTTAATAATGACATCAGAGAAAGATGATCCCTTACGTCCGTCAAGATTCATCTCAAACGCAGTGGCGTCAACTATACCTATGCTTGATACCTTAACCTTGTTTTTTGATGTGTTATATATCTTCAGTTTTTTTGTGGCACTGCCCTGTGCGGTGAAGATAGTGTCATAACGTATGGTGTCAGCACTGAATGTGAGCCTTATATCTGATGACGGGTTAATCTTGTCCGCATCACAAGATGCCATACTCACCACGATGGCACAAGCCACCACAGCACCGCACACTATACTATTTACTCTTCTTAGAAAAGCCATTTTAACAAATTCAAGTGCAAACTTAAACATTTTTTTGATTGAATTATTAAAATCATTAACTTTGTATGAACAATTTTATTCAATTATGGGATTACTTGACGGCAAAGTGGCGCTTATTACAGGTGCCGCACGTGGAATTGGAAAGGCTATAGCCTTGAAATATGCGTCAGAAGGGGCTGATGTAGCCTTCACTGATTTAGTAATTGATGAGATAGCGGAGCAGACGGTATCTGAAATAAAGGAGTTTGGAGTTAAAGCCAAAGGATACGCCAGCAATGCGGCAAACTTTGATGAGGCTCACGCTGTAATTGAGGAGGTCATAAAAGATTTTGGCAAGATAGATGTTCTTGTAAATAACGCAGGAATAACACGTGACACACTAATGCTACGTATGACAGAGGCACAATGGGACGCCGTGCTTACAGTAAATCTTAAATCAGCATTCAACTTTATGCACGCCATAGCACCCGTTATGATGAAACAGCGCGGCGGCTCCATAATAAGTATGTCATCTGTGGTTGGAATAGGGGGGAACGCAGGTCAGGCTAACTACGCAGCCTCAAAGGCAGGTCTTATAGGTCTTACTAAATCAATGGCTAAGGAGATTGGTCCACGTGGTGTGAGGGTGAACGCCATAGCCCCAGGCTTCATAATAACAGAGATGACAGCAAAACTCAGTGAAGAGGTGCGTGCTGAGTGGGCTAAGAGTATTCCGTTACGCCGTGGCGGCACACCTGAAGATGTTGCCAATGTAGCAACATTCCTTGCCTCTGACCTCTCATCATACGTAACAGGTCAGGTTATCCACGTTTGTGGCGGAATGAGTTAAACCGTAACTCCTACCTTTTCAATTGAGCCTCCGAGCGGTGGGTTTATTTTGTAGAGTGTTACTGTCAGGTCAGTGATAGCGGGGAAGTGTTCAACAAGTGCTCTCTTTATTCTCATAGCTACATTCTCAATCAGATGACTTGGAACAGCCATTTGCTCCTTTACTATGTTGAACACCTCTGCATAGTTTACGGCGGCGGCAATGTCATCAGACTCAGCAGCCACTGTGGCATCGTATGAAAATGTAACATCAACTGAAAAGTTTTTGCCTATCTTACGCTCCTCATCAAAACAACCGTGGTGAGCGTAGAATTGCATATTACGCAGAGTTATTGTAGCCATAGTGTTAATATCTTTGTTAATACAAAGGTAGCGTTTTTCAAATAAATTATATATATTCGCAAAATAAATTTATACTACTATGGCTAGCAGACGTGGATTAAAAAAGGATTTGAACTACATCTATTCAGACCTTATGCTTGATGCCTTTGCCGCATATCAGGCTTCAAAAAAGAGTGATGAAAAGGCTGCAAGTGCTCTTCTGAAGAAGATTTCAGACAACTTCTCTGATTTTAAGAAGAGAGCGAGTCACACAGATGGTAAGAGCAATAAGAAAGTTGTAAAGGCGTATTACAAGAACCTTTGGGATGAGGTTCTGAAAGATATTCTGGCACTGTCAGAAGAGACTGAGAAACTTTAATGCAAAAATTCTGCGGATTTATCTTCAGACTTTTAGGCTGGAAAATCAAAGGTGAGGTTCCAGCCCTTAACAAGTTTGTCATCTGCGTAGCCCCGCATACCTCCAATATTGATTTCATTATAGGTAAACTTGCCTATGCTTCACTGGGGCTCAAACTGTCATTCCTTATAAAAAAGGAGTGGCTCAGGCCTCCTTTCGGGCGCTTTATGAGACGGCGTGGAGCCATAGGGGTGGACAGGAGCAGAAACCATTCAATGACTGACATACTTGCTGAACTCTTCCGTCAGAAAAAGCATTTGCACCTTGCAATAACACCTGAGGGTACCCGCAAGGCAAACCCTGAATGGAAAAGAGGTTTTTACTACATAGCAAAAAAGGCTGGGGTTCCAATTCTTATTGTGGCTATTGACTATAAGAGCAAGGAGGTGAGGGTGCTTGACGTGTTTTCTCCTACTGATGATGAAGAGGCTGATATAAAGGCGATTAAAGATAATTATATAGGTGTTACGGGACGGCATCCTGAACAGTTTGTTATTTATGGAAATTGAAACTGAGGATTTAAAGGTTCTTATACTGCAGACCGATATTGTTTGGGAGGATATTGAGGCTAATCTTTCCAATGTGGAGGCTTTGATAGCAAGTACCACAGATGAGTTTAACGTGATTGTTCTGCCTGAGATGTTCTCAACTGGTTTCAGCGGTAACGCACAGGAACTTGCCGAACCTACGTCAGGGAAGACTATAAATAAGGTGAAGGAGTGGGCTGCAAAGTATGACTCTCTTATTGTGGGAAGTTACATTGCGGTTGATGACGGAAAGTTCTTTAACCGTGGCTTTGCCATTGAGCCTGATGGCACACAACACTACTATGACAAGCGCCACCTCTTCTTTGGGTGGGAGAAGAAGTTTTTCACACATGGCAAAGAGAGACTTGTGTTTGAATACAAAGGGTGGAATCTCGCTCTCTTTATATGCTACGATTTAAGATTTCCTGTGTGGCTGCGCAACAGGAGCTTGGAATATGACGTTCTGTTCTGCGTGACGCAGTGGCCGGTAAGCCGTCAGGGCATTTTAGAGACTCTTACAGTGGCGCGTGCCATTGAAAATCAGTCATACGTAGTATCCTGCAACCGTGTGGGGGCAGACGGCAATTACATAAAATATATTGGCGGTTCACAGGTGGCTGACTACAACGGCAAAGTTCTCGCCCGCCTTACTGACTCTGTTCAGGAAGCAAAAGTTGTCACACTAAAAAAATACCCTCTCCTTAGTAATAGGGAGAAGGCACCTGTATGGCAGGACGCTGATAGTTTTACCAATAGACATTGGTTTTGAATGTTCTTGCGTTCCCGCAGTGGTCATAGACAGTCAGTGACACACTGTGTTGCTTCCCTGATTCAACCCTCTTTGGGTCAAAAGTATATGTTATGGCGTGACTTTTGGCATCGTAGTAAAAAGGAGCCCATTTACCGTCAATATACCCTTCAAACTTATCCAACTCACTCTCATCATCACTAACGGAAAATTTTATTGTGTCACCCTTTCTTGCAAGAAACCTTATTGCGGGTTTGGTCTGGTCTGTCAACACCCTATAAAAGCCCAACGCCCTTGTGGTTCCTACCATCCAGCCATTGTCATAAGAGCCTTTAGAATAACTGTAATACCTTCCGTCTGTGCTATAGCCTATATAATATTGGTTCTTATTGACAAGTGTGTCATTGGTCAACTTGATTTTTATGTCAGCATACTTTTGCAAAGGCACGGATGAGTAGTGAACCTGATGTATATTTGAACAAGCCGTAGAATCCACCTTACATTTGTATTTGAAATACAATGTGTTATAAAGAGAACCCTTAGGCATATTAAAGTAAAAGTCATCTTCGATAATACTATTACTGAAATTCCACATAAAATATCTGCCTCCATTATACGCTGAAACAACAGGAATGACAGTACTGTCTCCTCTGATTGTAAAATTAAAGGTTGACACATTGTTTCTGTAGTCAGTAATTGTCAGTTTAACCTTATAATCCCTGTTTTCGTTAATCAACAGATAACCTCCGTCAGTCTGTTCTCTAATATATTCCATACATGGATTGTCAGGCAAATAGGTTTTCATAACCATACCTTTGCCCTTTCTCCACAATTCATAATCAATGAAAGAGTTTATGTATCTTGTACTGTCAAAACTGAATTGTTCTATATTATACAAGAACTTGGTTTTCCCATCAACCTCCATTTTCAATGTGTGAACGCCATAAATATTTGCCGTACCGGTCATATACTCATTTGCTTTTACACCGATTCCTATTCTACCGTATGCCTTAACTGGTGTCTTAAGTTGTTCCATTGAATAGCTTTTTGTTATTGCATTACCAGCCACGACACCCTCACCAGGTACAGGAGTAATAAAAATTCTATGGAAACTTGGAGATGTTGTATCCTTTATATAGTAAAAACGTTGCGCGTCCATCACTATCCCACTATTCATATCCCTTATCTCAAAATGAAGATGAGGGCCACCTGATGAACCACTATTCCCACTTGTTGCAATTCTGTCTCCTTTTTTTACAGGACAGTCATCGGGCTCCAAAAGAAAATCAACATCAAATCTTTGCTCAGCATACTGCCGTTCCTTTAAAATGGAATCAAGTTCTGGTATAAAACTATTTTCAAGGTGTCCATATACAGAAGTAAGTCCTATTTCAGGATGGTTTACATATAGACAGTTTCCGTATCCTGTAGCGGAGACACTGATTCTTGACACATAACCGTCATATACTGAATACACAGGCTGTCCCACTTTCTGCTGCGTCTTCATATCAAGTCCTGAATGGAAATGATTAGGTCTTAACTCACCGAAATTGGCGGACAGTTCAAGTGGTAAATCCATTGGCTGACGTAACTCAAAAGCGCCACTGCATAGTGGCAGACAAAGTAATGTAAATAAAAGTATGCGTTTCATCTTACCTAAAAAAACAAACGCACAAATTTACACTTTTACACACTCTTTTGCAAATAAAAAATATCGGTCTAATATGCAAAAAGTAGGATGATTTTCATCCAAAAATACTCTAATACACAAAAAGTAGGATATTAGATGTTAAAA
>JAZLIE010000047.1:0-4139 GCA_045617165.1 Candidatus Enterocola sp.
GTGGGGTGCGTATTTGTGTTTATTCCTGCTTGGTTTGTTGTACCCGTTATACAAGAGAAACAGAACAAGGAGTTTGTAAGCAAACACACTCAACGGATGTCATTTATTAGAAAGAACTACAAAAAGATGTATTGTTATTCAAATGCGTATGGGGAATGTTGCCATAGTGTTAATTTGTTTAACAAAAAAGATTCTATATATGAGTCTATTTTAGATCAATTTTGTTACGTTGAAGATTCTTTATCGCACTTCTCAAAGGAATCATATTGCAATACATATATATTGCCGAAAAACATAGAAATACCTGCATATAATTTTTTTAGAGGAGTGGTTTACGTTGTTGCCAAATACGAGAATATGTCATTAATTTATACAAACAATCACATGTATGAACCAGTCTTTGTGATGAACAGATATATACATGAAAATGCTCCGCTATATTCTATTGTAAATGATTTAGACAGAATGCGTTGGGATGAGACAGATGAATTTATTACCAGCGGGTTGTTAAGGAAATTGGGTATTTATTAACAGTGTTTTGTGTCTTATACTGAAAAAAGTTGACAGAAATTACGGAATGTACGTGCTTTGTCATCACTACAGGTAATATACTCACGCTCGGAAGATGCAAAAGCCTGAAGGCTAAGGCACAGTCTTCATAAAAACTTCGTTTTTTTTTGCATCTTCACTCGCTTTTTGTAACTTCGCACAATAAACCAAAAGAGTTATGGAGGCAACGCTTAGAAACTACCCGTTAGGGATATACACTTTCAAGGATATTGTTGAAGGCGGTTACTTTTATGTGGATAAGACCGGTTATGTACATAACATAGCCAACAAATACAGGTATGTGTTTCTGAGCCGCCCACGCCGTTTTGGAAAGTCTCTGCTTGTAGATACCTTGCAGTGCTATTTTGAGGGCAGAAGGGAGTTGTTTGCTGGATTGAAGGCTGACGCTCTTGAGAAGGATTGGGTGAAATACCCTGTGCTTAGATTTGATATGAGCTCTATTAAATCAATGGATCCGAGAGAGGTTAAAGACTCAATTGATGCTATGCTTTGTGAATATGAGAAAGTTTACGGAGGGGAGGAGAAGCAGCGAACATTAGGTAAAAGATTTGAGGGCATTATAAAGCGTGCCTACACTCAGACAGGTCAAAAAGTGGTGCTTCTCATAGACGAGTATGACTCCGCACTGCTTAAAGTTATGCACAACAAGCCAGTGTTTGAGGAGTTGAGGGATATGCTCCGCAACTTCTACGGACCAATAAAGATATGTGACGCGATGCTGCGTTTCGGCTTCATAACGGGCATAACCAAGTTCTCTCAACTGAGCATATTCTCAGAGATAAACAACCTTACGCTTATAAGCATGCTGCCTGAGTATGACGGTTTGTGTGGAATAACAAAGGAAGAGCTTTTAACGCAGTGTAATCCTGACATACAGTCTCTTGCAGACAAACTTAAATGCAGTTATGATGACGCTGTTGCAAAACTGACAGAGAACTATGACGGCTACCATTTCTCAAAAGGCGATGACGGAGTAATGACAGATGTATTTAATCCGTTCAGTCTTATAAACGCATTCAGTGCCAGAGATATAGGTCAGTATTGGTACAGTTCAGGCACGCCCACGTTCCTGTTTAATGAGATGCGTAGGCACAAGATGGAACTACAGAACATAGAGGGCAGGGTTGCCGGAGAAAATGAGTTCAACGTGTCACCAGAGGTTGCCGTGTCAGCACTTCCAATGCTTTACCAGAGCGGCTACCTTACAATAAAGAAAGCGGACACCATTACCAGGCTCTTCACATTAGGATTCCCTAACAAAGAGGTAAAGGAGGGGTTCCTGCAATCATTCCTGCCTATGGTGTCAAACATATCCGATGATGAGAGCAACAGAATGCTTGTGCGAGTGGTACAGGCACTCTACGCCGATGACATAGACACGGCGCTTACAGAGATAAAGGCATACATAGCCGCCATTCCATACTATTATGAGAACAAGACCGAGCCTGCGTTCCAGACCATAATGTACCTTATACTCACGCTTCTTGGTCAGAATATGAGGGTTGAGGTTCCCTTTGCCGTAGGCAGGACAGACGCCATACTTGAGACCACAAACACGGTTTATATAATAGAGTATAAAGTGGATAAGTCTGTAGAAGAGGCGTTGAAACAGATAGATGATAAGCACTACGCAGACCCATATCTTGCCGACCCACGCCGCAAACTGAAAGTGGGCATAAACTTCACCACTGAATCACGCACCATAGAGAGTTGGAAGAGTGTGGAAATCAAGTGACATTCAGCCAGACGCAGAGACTGTACTCTACTATTACGGAGCCCGCTACTATGACCCCACCACTGCCCTATGGCTTGGCGTAGATCCAATGCAACACAAGTACCCAGAGGTGAGTCCGTATGTCTATTGCGCAGGCAACCCAGTCAAGTACGTGGATCATGATGGAAGAGAGATAAGTGTAGAAGAAGATTCTAGAGGATATTTTGAAAAAGATTTGCAAAATGTTTTTGGTGATGAAAAGGTGAAAATGTTCTCATACAATGAAAATGGTAAATTACAATTAAATGTTACGAAGAAAGAATTTAAAGAAGGTCTAAATAGAAATCAGATAAATGTATTTAAGGGATTAGACAAAGCTATGAATGATGAGACAGAAACAACTATTGTTTACTCAAATGAATACGTTGATAAGAATGGTACTTTGCATAATGTAAATGATTGGCAAGGGGGAGGCTTTTTTAACTCAGAAACCAATGAAATCGTAATATCTCCAAATGTGACGGAAATTGAAGTAGGTTTTCCACATAATAGAGAAAAATACACTGGTGTAAGTGCAGTAATACAACAGACTACAACTACCTGTATGTTCCATGAAATAGGAGAACGGAATACTCCAGCAGATATTAAAAATCGAGGATTGGTGATTGATTATGAGAATCACGTAAGAAAAGTTGTTGGTTTACCAGAAAGACCATACGACGCAAATCACAGGTACATCCATTAAACTACATACTAGTGTATTTTCTATAATGCAGTAAATTATGAGGAATATTGTTAAAGCATTTATATTGTTAATTCTTTGTTGTTGTAATGTCCATGCGAATAATATTTATAGTGAGTTAGAGAAAATAAACGGACATCGTTCCGAAGGACGAATAATACGGGTTTGTATTGACGGATTACTTTTGAATGTCACCTCAAAAGTTTTGTTGGAAAAATATTATTGTTCAGAATTTAAAATATGTGATGTTGATGTTCATAAAGTAAAAATGACTAACGACACCCTGAATAATAGATATGTAGATGTTCTATCGGAAACGTCAAAGAGTGGATTTATCTATGTTAATCGCAAAATTACACAACTCATCTTGCAGAAAGGGTTGGAACATACTCAACTGTCGGTGGTGTATATATTTCAAGGTACTATAGTGGAGACAGAAGAGGAAATGCGTGTATTGATTAAATTAAAAAAAAAGAGTATAAAAACTCTTATCATTGTTCTTGATAAAGAGAATCAGCTTATCGAAGTTTATATTGAATAAAGGTGATTTTGAATTTATAATTAAACAACTCCGCTCAAAAACAAGTCATCGCAGATGACCGACGGCAGGGGACGCACTGTGGCAACAGTACGTTACAAGAACAATTCCGAGCACGATGACATTGTGGTGAAAACTGAGTACGACGCTCTTGACCGCCCCGTAAAGACCACGCTGTCAAACGGAGCCGTTACAGAGACAAGCTATGTGGTTGAGAGCAACGACATAGCGGGCGGAACGGTGCTTAACGCAACCGTCACAGACCCGCGCGGCAACAAGTCATCGCAGATGACGGACGGCAGGGGACGCACTGTGGCAACTGTACGTTACAAGAACGGTTCCGAACACGATGACATAGTGGTAAAAACCGAGTACGACGCTCTTAACCGCCCCGTAAAGGTGACCCACCCTAACGGTGGCAGCAGCACATACACGTATGACAAGGCTGGCAACATTACCACATACACAAGCCCCGACGCTGGCACGGTAACGATGAAATACACCCCTCAGGGGCAGGTGCTTGAACGCACCACCCCTACGGGCGCGATAAAATACGAGTATGACTTTGAGCGTCT
>JAZLIE010000048.1:0-28452 GCA_045617165.1 Candidatus Enterocola sp.
GGAACTGATTATAGACCTGTGAGCCGTTGCTTATTCCGTTAACAGTGCCAGAAAGGGCAAAGTTCATCATAAATGTCAGAGAGTCTATCGTCGAGTATGAGGCTGGATTCATTGGATTTATAAACCTATGGTCTCTTATGCCGTAGCCAAGCCCGCCCATACTCTTAGCAGGACCCACGCTCATTGGTTGCAGGTCTCCATATCCATATCTTGAATACGGCGACGCCACATTAAGGTTCTCTGAGAAAACAAGAACCGGCAACGCTAACACCGTGAGTATTAAGAGTATCTTCTTCACAAATTGTATTCAATAATTGCATTCAGACCTATGGCGGTCAAATTTGAAACTATAAAGATAGGGCTTTTTATGTATTTCTCAAAGAAAAATGCGTCTCCACCCGTAAAAAAAACTTGCAATCCGCTATTTCTTGCGGAAATTTCACGTATATATCCCTCTATTTCAAATACCATTCCCTCCACTACTCCGCCAAGAATAGCCGCACGGGTGTTATCGCCCATCAAACGGTTACGGCGGCGTTCATTAAGGCTTACAAGAGGCAGTTTTCCAGTATGCTCATTAAGTGCTCTCAGCCTCATAACGGCTCCTGGTGCTATATTACCGCCTTCATATACGCCTCCCGCATTAATAAAATCAAATGTTATGGCTGTACCTGCGTCAATAACAAGTATCGGGTTCTTTGGTTTCATTGTCCAAGCCCCGATGACAGCGGCCAGACGGTCTTTGCCTAGAGTCTCAGGGGTTGAGTAAGCGTTTGTAACAGGAATAGGTGTATCTGACGTAAACTCAATGACTTTACCCGTATTGCATTTAAGCCATTCCTCTATATCAGGGGCATATTCAGACACTGAACAGATTATTGAGGCGTCGGGGCGGATATCACCTAAAAATGATGACAGCACATCAGTTGAAAGCACATTATATGCCTCCTGAGCCACACACTCACCTTTATCAAACAGTGATAGTTTTGTACGGCTATTGCCTATGTCAACCGTCAGATTCATTAATTGTTATTGTCCGGAACTATACGCCAATCCCAAAGCATCCACATTAAGAACATAATGCCGTAGAATATATATTTTGACACCTCGTGCAGATGCTCAAAACGGGTTATATCAGCATCACACAAATATACTATGTAGGTTATTCTGAGCACATTAAGTAAAAATACAAGAATCAGTCCGGCAGGTATATACCACAATTTGTGAAAAGAGTGCTTTGGATAGCATAGAATCAACAGTAAGAAAAAAAGCATCTGCTTTATTCCGGTGCAACTCCAGACTATCTCTATTGACTTAGCCTGACTTACAAGGTATATTGAACTCTGCCTTATCTCCACCGCCACTGATGTGAAGTTTGAGATTATGCTATAAACTGTATTTAGCAGCCAATTTGTCATAGGGGCGAAGAACGCCGTAGCGTTCAGTCCGTAGAACGAAAGTATCTTGTTCCCACTAAGGTCAACATCCTCAACAAAACCAAACTTCCATACAAAATGCACAATAAGCAGCACTACAATAAAGTAGGCTGTGGAAGTTAATGGAGTTATGTACTTCTTCATATAATTAATAATTAAGAATTAATAATTAACAATTCTCCTTGACCCTTGACCCTTGACCCTTGTCCCTTGTCCCTTGACCCTTGTCCCTTCAGATTCTATCTGAAACTCTTGAATACGGTGCTGAGTCCAACGCATCAAACTCCCCGTTCATATACTTGAACATTCCCGCTGTGGCAATCATTGCCGCATTATCTGTTGTGTATGAGAACTTGGGCAGGTATATATCCCAGCCATATTTGGAGGCATACTCCTGATAGGCGTTTCTAAGCCCGCTGTTTGCTGACACTCCACCGGCAACTGCCACTCTTTTTATCTTTAAATCACGTACAGCGTATTTCAGCTTTTCCATAAGCGTCTCAATTACAGCCCTTTGGAATGAAGCACACAAATCAGCGCGGTTCTTCTCAATGAAATCAGGGTCATCCTTCAAATAATCTCTCACAAGATATAGGAATGATGTCTTTAGACCGCTGAAACTGTAATCATAGCCAGGAATATGCGGTTTGGCGAAAGCAAACGCCTTATCATTACCCTCCTTGGCAAGTTTATCAACATACGGACCACCCGGATACGGACCACCAATCACCTTGGCGCACTTATCAAAAGCCTCTCCTGCCGCATCATCTATGGTCTGTCCTATTATCTTCATATCAAACGGAGAGTTAACAAGAACTATCTGTGAATTACCCCCCGACACCAAAAGGCAAAGGAACGGAAACTCAGGAATATGAGGCTCAACGCCCTCCTCCTTAATAAAATGGGCGAGCACGTGACCCTGCAAATGGTTCACCTCAACCATCGGGATATCTAAAGCAAGTGCGAACCCCTTGGCAAAAGAGGTGCCTACAAGCAGAGAGCCCATAAGTCCGGGACCTCTTGTATAGGCAATGGCGCTTATATCTGATTTTTCAATGCAGGCACGCTTTATAGCCTGGTCTATTGTTGGTATTATATTCTGCTGGTGCGCTCTTGACGCAAGTTCAGGGACAACCCCGCCGTATGCACTATGAACCGCTTGTGATGATATTACATTTGAGAGCAAATAACCGTCTCTTATTATGGCGGCTGAAGTGTCATCACAAGATGACTCCACACCTAATATAATAATGTTGTTATTTTTTTTCTCCATATACTGCGGCTTATTACCTTTTTATTATTATTTTTGTAGATTATATACGAAGTCACAAAGATACGAAAAAATTCTTTACCATAGTGTTGGTTTTAATAGCGATTGTTGTTTCAATTCCTATTATCTTAACTCTCCTGTTCAGCAACAAGAGAGTGCAGAACTATGTGGTTGACTATGCAACTGAAATTGTAAGTGACGCTCTTGACGCTGATGTCACAATAGGAACCATAGAATACCGTATGCCGGCATCTGTCAAAATTAATGAAATATATGTAGGAGACCGGCAGAATGACACCCTCGCCTACATTGGTTCTCTGACGGCACGTTTAGGTGTGCGTGCTGCTATATTCAACAAGCAGATTGCAATTAAGGACGTGGCTATTGACGGTTTGCACTTTCACCTTAAAAGTGATTCAACCGGGGTCACCAACCTACAGTTCATTATTGACGCCCTTACTGACACAGCCTCAGTTCAGGAACCGCTTGATTTGGTTTTCGCCGCCCCCGATGTGGAGCTAACCAACAGTTGCTTCAAATTTGACAACACATCACTTCCTAAAAAAAATGACGGCACTTTTGACGAGGCTCACGTTGAACTTGGCTCTATAGATATAAACGCCACTCTTGAGTATGCCACAACAGACTCAGTACTTATACACCTTGACCACTTGAGCTGTAAAGAGCGTAGCGGTCTGACCATCAATAAATTAAAATGCTCATACAGATTAGGTGAAAAGGGAATGTCTGTAGATGATTTCAGTTTATCAATGCCAAACAGTGTGGTCTCAATGCCTATGGCTGAAATCAGATATGACTCCATACGGCAACTTAGCAATCCCAAACAATTGCTTGACCGCTCATACATAAGGGTTAATGTAAGCCCTTCATATCTGAGCGGCAAAGATTTTCACGGATTCACACCTTTACTGGTAAATCTTAGGAATGACCTTAACATACGTACAAACATTGAATACAAAGATGGTCGTCTCTACTTACATCAATTGAACGCCACATACGGCAACAGCACAAGCGCAAACTTTAAGGCAATGGTTTCAGGTTTACCTGAGGCAATCAAAGACTCCACATTTGACATTGACAAACTTAGTCTGTATGCTGAGATTTACAATGTGGCTACAGACAGAGCCGATATTGAGAACACCATCTCAGACCTTACAAAGGGGCCTTTCCTGCTACCAAAAGAGATAAACGGACTCAAGAGAATACAATATCGTGGTACTATAGCGGGTTCCGTCTCTAACGCAAAATATGTAGGGCGTCTCACAACCAACGCCGGCATTATCCAGACAAACGCCAATGGCGGCTTTAATAAGAAATCGGGGCTCGCCATAATAAACGGAAGCATTAAACTAAGTGATTTTGACCTTGCCAAAATTCTTGACAAAGAGTTGAAAATGGGTAAGGTATCACTTGATATCACCGCAAACGGAAGCTATTACGCCAATAAGAAAAGGGTGGCTGCGTCAGTATCAGGGAACATAAAATCATTTGAATATAACGGTTACACATTTGAGAATATAGATATAAGCGCTTTATATAACCCTGAAAAAGCGGCGGCTGACATATCCTTTGTTGACAGCAACGGCAACGGCTCGGTATTTTTTGACGCATTCTATGACAACTCTCAAAAAGAGAAGACACTTACTGTCAATCTTGATGTCAACAACCTGAAACTTGGCAATATGAAATTGACACCTGACCTGCCTACTCTTGCCGTGTCAGTGCAAATGAATGAGGAGTCAAGATACACATCAATTGATGCCGTTGAAGGTTCATGCCACATAGACTCACTCATCATATACAATGAGGGGGCTGAGTATATAGTGGATTCCATATACATTGACGCCATAAAAGAGAGTGATGAGGCCCGCAGAATCACCTTACGCTCCCCTATTCTCACCGCAAATGTCAATGGAAAGTACACTCCGTCAACAGTATTGAACAACATTACATATCTCATATCACGGGAACTTACAAACATAAAGCCGCTTAACACTAAGAAGATGCCAAGTTCAAACAACTTCACCTTTGACGCCACTCTTATGCCTCTCAATGAGATATCACGCCTGTTCAAATCAGACAAGACTATTGCTGACACAACATTTATAAAAGGTAGTTTCAATGATTTCATAGATGACATTGACTTGGAACTCTTTACAAATGACATAAAACTTGGCAACATAACATACGACTCTGTAAAGGTGACTGCGGCGAACTATGGTGAGAATGCCGTGAAAGTTAATCTTGACGCCATTTATGAGACATTCCTTGACACCACATATTGGAAAGCGTCAGTTGACTTGCTTAATAACAATGTTGATATTGACTACACTTTCTGGAACACAATGGAGTCTGACTACAGTGGAGAGTTCAAGTTCTCAACTGAGTTCTTCAAGCCTCACTATCCCGATGCCACCATTGAGGCGCTCTGCACTATCCACGACTCTGAACTTATACTTAATGACTCTGTTTGGAACATTAGGAAAGGGACAATATTTTTTGATGAACATAATCTTATAGTAAAGGATTTCGCCTTTGAGGGAGCCGACCAGCACCTACGTATTGAGGGCGAGAGCAGCAAAGATGACGCATCCACAAGAATTGAGGTGGATTTGAAAGGCGTGGATCTCTATTACATTAGTAATGTGGTATATATGCCAGATATAAAACTACTAGGTATTGCCTCTGGTAAGGTAATAGTGGCAAACGCCTTAAACAAAGACCCTGAACTTGACGCTGATGTGGAGGTCAAGGGTTTTGGTATGAACGGTTTCAAGGTGGCTAACGCTCGTGGCAAGGCAAAATTCAACCACGACAACAAGCGTATTGAACTATTTGCCGAAGTTCTTAATGAAAAGGGAGATTCATCATTCCTGAACGGCTACGTGGCACCTGTTGAGAAAGAGATGCTCCTTGACATTAATTTCAAGGAACTAAGCCTGAAATTCATAGAGCCCTATCTGGTCTCATTCTCTCACGAGATGGACGGCATAGCAAGCGGCAGACTATTTGTAGGAGGTCCCCTTGACAAGATTCAACTTTGGGGTGACGCATACGTCCACGATGGAAAACTTGGCATAGACTATCTGAAATCAACATTCCACTTCGCTGACTCTGTCCACATTAAGAAAGACCGTTTCATATTCAAGGACATTCATCTGACCGATGATTACGGAAACACAGGTATTGTTGACGGACTTGTTACTCACAAGTATTTCCAGAACTTCAAATATAAGATTGGTTTCTCAATAGATAAGTTCAGAGTATTGAACACCACTGCTGAGGAATTCCCTGACTTCTATGGTACAGTGTTTGCATCGGGGAAGGCTATGATAGAAGGAGATGAGAGCAAGGTTGATATTAACGTGACAGCAAAACCGGAGGCGGGAAGTTATTTTGCCGTACCTCTTGACTCATACCGTTCAGCCACAGATAAGCAGTTCATCACATTTGTAAAAAAGGACACTCTGAAACACGAGTCTTTTGAGAGGGGGCGTAAGCGTTTCCTTGAGACCGCTCCTACAACAAAACTCAATGTAAACCTTGATATTGAGGCTACCCCTGATGTTGAGGCGCGTATTATTATGGACAGTCACAGCGGCGATGTCATCAGAGGCAGGGGTAACGGAAATATAAAGGTATCAATTGACCAGAATGTGAATGTAAAACTCTACGGCAAATACTCCATCACAGAAGGAGACTACAACTTCTCTCTTCAAGGTGCTATCAGAAAGAAATTTGATGTGGGAGAGAACAGCAGCATTACATTTGACGGAGACCCTATGAACGGCATAATGGACATAAAAGCCAAGTACCAGACTACAGCGTCACTTACTGATTTGCTTGAGGAGGGTATGCTTGCTGACATTAACAACACAAATGTTAAGGTTAACTGTATGGCTAACATTACGGGCAAACTTCTTGAGCCTAAAATTAAATTTGACGTTGAACTTCCTAACGCTGATGATGAGATTGTACGTCGTGTGAAGGCTACTATCAACACTGATGATATGATGATTCAGCAGATGGTCTTCCTGCTTGTGTTCGGCAAATTCTACAATCCTCAACTTGCCTCACAAACAGCCGCCACATCATACGCCTCATCATTTGTAACATCTTCCATATCAAGCCAATTGAACTATTGGATGTCACAAATAAGCAACAATGTGAATCTTGGATTTAACTATAATGATTCACAGAAAGACGCTTATAACAACTACTCTGTTGCTGTAAACGTATCAACAAACTTGTTTAATAACAGACTTATTCTTAACGGAAACATAGGCTACCAACGCCAGAAAAATGGGCAGGAGAACTTCATTGGTGACTTTGATGTTGAGTACAAACTCACAAAATCAGGACGTTTCCGTCTAAAGGCGTACAATAAGACTAATGATGTAACCTACTCCACCTCACTCTACACTCAAGGGCTTGGTATTATGTACAAAGAGACCTTTGACACTTGGAAGAATCTTGGTCAGACATACAAGGAACTAATGCGCAAGAAGACTCCTGAAGAGAAGGCTGAGATAGCCAAGCAGAAAGAGAAGGAGAAAGCTGAGAAAGCCAAACGTAAGGCCGCAAAAAAGGCACTTAAGGAAGACCGTAAGCGCCGTCATAAGGAGTATGTAGCTCAGCAGAAAGCACTGAAAGCCAAGGCTAAAGAAGAAATAAGAAATAAGAAATAAGATATGTTCCTCCCCTGGAGGGGAGGTTAGGAGGGGACCTTTTTTCTTTCTCCTTTTTTCTTTCTCCTTTTTTCTTTCTCTGCTATTTAAATAATTCAAATTAAATGAGACTATACAAGGCTTGCGAACTTTTTTTAACCGGAGTTTACTGTTGTAAATGAGGATTAAAAAAAGGAGCGTAACGCAGTAGAGTCCATTTAATTTGGATTATTTCACTTCCCAAGTATCATTAGTCAACAGAAGTTCCTTCAGTGAGTGATACGGCTTCTTGCTCTTAATCTCCTCCACCTGCTCATTTACTGCATCATTATAGGTTGGAGCCTCAACATCACGTATAACACCAAGTGCTATTGGGAAATCAGGACCCTCCATAAGAGCAAGTTTAAGTTGAAGTGTATTATCCTGGCAGTGAGCGTCGTGGACAAGTATATCTTTCTCTGTAATGCCGTTCTCTCCAAGTTTTACAACCTTAAGTCCAAAACCCTCCTGCATAAGACCAAACTCACTGTTCTCTCCAAAGAGCATTGGCTTGCCGTGCTCAAGGTATATGGCATTCTTCTTCCTGCCCTCTGATGTGGCAATGGCATCGTGGGTACCGTTATTAAAGATAACACAGTTCTGCAGAACCTCTACCACACTTGCACCTTTATGTTTAGCGGCGGCTACAAGTACTGGAACTGAACCGGCGGCATCAACTGCGGCACAACGGGCAAAGAAACGTCCGCGGGCGCCAAAGCAGAGCTCAGCCGGACGGAACGGGTCTTCAACAGTTCCGTATGGAGATGACTTACTAACAAATCCACGTGCGCTTGTAGGTGAATACTGACCCTTTGTAAGTCCGTAGATACGGTTATTCAAAAGAATCATATTCAAATCTATGTTACGGCGTACCGCGTGAATGAAGTGGTTACCACCAATTGCAAGACCGTCTCCGTCTCCTGAAATCTGCCATATAGTCAAATCAGGATTGACAACCTTCGCTCCTGTGGATATGGCGGCGGCACGTCCGTGTATTGTATGCATACCGTAAGTATTCATATAATACGGCAAACGACTTGAGCAACCAATACCAGATATAACAGCAATATTATGAGGTGCTACGCCCAATTCAGCCATCGCTTTGTGAAGTGAAGCGAGAAAAGCGTGGTCACCGCAACCCGGACACCAACGTGGTTGCCCTGATTTATAATCTTGTGATGTATATACTTTATCTGCCATCTTTTAGTCCTCCATAATTTTAGTGAATGCGTCAACAAGTTCGCTTGTAACGAATGGTTGACCCTTAACCTCATTGAACTGATACAGTTTCAGCCCTTCAAACTTAGAACGCAGGTATGAGGCAAACTGACCAAGATTCTGCTCAGCCACAACTACCTTCTTATATTTTCTGAGAATCTCCTCTGTGTTCTTAGGGAGAGGATTTATAAACTCAAAATGAGCGTGAGCAACCTTTTTGCCTGCGGCGTTCAGATGGCTTACGGCGTCACTCAAATGTCCGTATGTTCCGCCAAAGCCCACGACAAGCAGGTCTGCGTCATCTTTGCAACCCTCAACATCTTGCAAAGGAATATAATCCACTATCTTAGCAACCTTCTCAGCACGCAACTTTGTCATAAGGTTGTGGTTTTCAGGTTCTGTAGAGATAGCTCCTGTCTCATTGCTCTTTTCCAAGCCACCTATACGGTGCATAAAGCCCTCTGTTCCAGGAAGAGCCCAATATCTTACACCTGTCTCCGGATTACGCTGGAACGGCGTCCACTTGCCGGCCATCTCAGGCTTAACGTATGGTGGAACTATTGCTGGATATTTCTCCAAATCAGGCAATTTCCAAGCGGCAGAACCATTGGCTATGAAAGCATCTGTAAGCAAAACTACAGGGGTCATATGCTCTACAGCAATCTTACAAGCGTCAAAAGCGGCATCAAAGCAGTGTGTAGGAGATTTTGCCGCAACTACAGGCATCGGGCTCTCGCCACTTCTGCCATATAACGCTTGCAGCAAATCACCCTGCTCCGTCTTTGTAGGAAGACCTGTTGACGGACCGCCACGCTGAACATCAAGCACTACAAGTGGAAGTTCCGCTATAACGGCAAGGTTCATTGCCTCACTCTTCAAGCAGACACCAGGACCTGATGTAGATGTTATTGCAAGTGCACCTGCAAATGCGGCGCCTACAGCTGATGCACAACCTGCAATCTCATCCTCACATTGAACTGTAACAACGCCTAAAGACTTGTGCTTTGCAAGTTCGTGAAGAACATCGGTGGCAGGAGTTATAGGATATGAGCCAAGATAAAGTTTCAAGCCCGCTTTCTCTGCTGCGGCTATGAATCCGTATGATGTTGCCTTGTTACCGTTTATATCCATATACAAGCCCTTCTTCTTTGCCCCGGTGCTCTCAACTCTGTAAGTGGTTGTAACGCTTGAGTGGGTGTTATGACCATAATTATAACCGTCATTCAAGACTTTTATGTTTGCAGCCGCTATCTCTGGCTTCTTTGCAAACTTCTCTTTCAGCATATCCTCAGCAAGTGAGAGTTTGCGGTCAAACAACCAACATACCAAACCAAGGGCGAACATATTCTTACAACGCATGGCGGCCTTGAAGTCAAGTCCTGAATCTTTCAGAGACTCCTTGCACATACTTGAGATTGGCGCTGATATAACCTCATTCTTTATGTTCATCTCATCAAACGGATTCATTGTAGCGAACTGAGCCTTCTTGAGGTCATTCTCCCCGAAACTGTCAGAGTCAACAATGATAACTGATTGAGGTGAGCAATATTTGTATTGTGTTTTAAGAGCGGCTGGGTTCATTGCAACAAGCACGTCACACTTGTCGCCAGGGGTAAGCACTTTGTCTGCTCCTATATGTACTTGGAAACCGGATACACCTGTCAGAGAACCCTGCGGGGCACGTATATCGGCAGGATAGTCTGGGAAAGTACAAATGTCATTACCTACAGTTGCGGAAATTGTTGAGAATATGTTTCCTGCAAGCTGCATTCCATCTCCAGAGTCGCCGGAAAACCTTACGGCAACCTGACTTAATTTTTTTACTTTTTCGTCCATTAAATTACCTTTCTATTACAGCGTGCAAAATTAGTAAAAAAAACACACCGTTTTTTCTGATTTTGAATAAATTTTCAATAAAATATTAAAGAATATTCAACAATATGCAAAACATTTGTATAAATATACAATAAATTTACAAATCTACAACATCAATGGGTCTTGTACGCGGGAGTATTATGAATTCAGGTCTTGACTGCTCAGGAATGGAGCACTCATCATATTTTGCCTTGAGCATTGACGCCACACGCTCCGGCGTGTTGTTCTTGTTGCTGAGGTGGCATAAAAATATCCTCTTCCAATTTTCCTGATTATTCTCAGCAAGGAAACGTGCTGTAACGTGGTTTGCCAGATGTCCGCTCTGACTCAGTATCCGCTGTTTCAAGAATAGTGGATAAGGACCTTGAAGAAGCATCTCCTCATCATAATTTGACTCAATTACAATATTATTAGCCTTTATAAGAAACGGTATAGCCTCACTGTTTATATGTCCAAGGTCGGTGGCTATTGTTATATTATTCCCAGATGCTCCCTTCTGCTCAATGTAATAACCAACACAGTCTGAGGAGTCGTGGTAGACCTGAAAAGATGTCACCATTAAATCACCTATCTCCATAGTGGTGCCTTTGGTGTGGTTACGGCGGCATCCGTATAGTTTTTCCGTAACCTTGTAGCAACGGTTCACCCCATTAAGAATTGTATCGGTTGAATATACAGGTATATGATAAGCCTCACCAAGAGTACCTACAGAGGCTATGTGGTCATAATGGTCGTGGGTTACAAAAACGGCATTTATATCTTTAATGGAGACACCAATGGACTGCAAGTCCTTTTTAAGTGTTTTAATATTGATACCAGCGTCTATGAGGATGTTACAGGTATCGGTCCCTATATAGTAACAATTACCGTCACTTCCACTGGAAAAACTACAGAACTTCATTAATTGAAAGTTGAAAATTAAAAAAGGGCTTCAAAGAAGCCCCCGCGTAGCGTAGGGGTCTGGGGATATGCCCCAGTAAACAAGGACTTTGTCTCATCCTATGCACAAAAAAGGGCTTCAAAGAAGCCCTTGGTGCATAGGATGAGACTCGAACTCACACGTCCTTGCGGACACTACCCCCTCAAAGTAGCGTGTATACCAATTTCACCACCTATGCATTGGGGATTTTTTGTGGTGCCCGAAACAAGGCTCGAACTTGCACAGCCTTACGGCCACTAGTCCCTGAAACTAGCGCGTCTACCAATTCCGCCATTCGGGCTAAAAGCATCCTTAAAAAAGGAACCACAAAAAAAGCATCCAAACAAGGATGCTTCAATATTTCAAGAGCGAAAAACGGGACTCGAACCCGCGACCCCAACCTTGGCAAGGTTGTGCTCTACCAACTGAGCTATTTTCGCATTAGTAGATTCGCATAATGTCAATCTAACCGCAACCGCCTCTTTTCCTCGTTTGCAGTTGCAAATGTACAGCGTTTTTTACAAACTACAAAATTTTTTCACTAAAAAATAAAATATTTTTCGTCTTAAAGATCTCTCGCTTCGCTCGAGATGGCGGAGAGAAACGCTCGGGATGACGGAGGGAGACGCTCAGACTGTTTACAGACCGTTAGGTAATGACGGGTGAAATTAGCACATTCTCCCTTTGTAGTCTTGGTATGAGAATTTGCGTTTTAGTTCAAAAGTGCCATCAGAGCGGACAATACCCATTGACGGGTGGGTTACGCCGTTAAACATTGTGGTTTTTACGGTTGTGTAGTGTATCATATCCTCAAACACCACCCTGTCTCCCACTTTCAGAGGCTTGTCAAATGACCAAGAGCCCACATAGTCACCGCTTAGGCAACTGTTACCGCCCATACGGTATGTAGATTTGCCCTCAACAGGGTCTGTGGCACCCACTATTGATGGTTTGTATGGCATCTCAAGGCAGTCTGGCATGTGGCATGCAAAAGAGACATTAAGCATTGCAGTTAAGATACCATCATTCTCCACAATATCCTGCACTGTTGCCACCAAATCTCCTGTCTGCCAAGCAAAGGCACTGCCTGGCTCAAGAATAAGAGTAAGGTTAGGATAACGCTGCTTAAATGCCTTTAAAGAATTTATAAGCAACTCAATATCATAACCTTGCCTTGTCATAAGGTGTCCACCGCCTAAATTCAACCATTTTAATTGTGGCAAAAACCTTCCGAATTTTTGTTCCACAGCATCTAACAGAGCCGCACTATCTTCAGCCGATGACTCACACAAACAATGCACGTGCAGTCCTTCAATGCCATCGGGGAGACCATTCTGCAATTTATCAACTGTCACACCAAGTCTTGAGCCGGGAACGCAAGGATTATAGAGGTCTGTCTCCACTACAGAAAATTCCGGATTCACCCTAAGTCCGCAAGAGATTCCTGTGGTGCGTGATTTGAATTTCTCATACTGTGAAATGGAGTTAAACGTAATGTGGGAACTGCAAGCAGCAATATATTGAAACTCAGCCTCATCATAGATAGGTGCGAATGTATGTGCCTTGTTACCCATCTCCTCCACAGCAAGCAGAGCCTCGTTAAGAGAACTTGCAGTTGAACAATTTATATATTGTCTGACTATTGGAAACGCTTTCCAGAACGCAAACGCCTTGAAGGCAAGAATAATCTCAACCCCCGCCCTATCCTTTACGCTTTTTATGAGTTCCAGATTTTTACGCAACCTCTCCTCATAAAGCACATAACAAGGTGATGGAATAGATGTTATCATTGGTGATTCGGTGATTTGGTGATTCGGTGATTCGACTTCCACTGTCAACTATCCACTGTCCACTGTCCACTAATTAAATTCCAACTCTCCATTTATAACTTCATTCCACGGCAGTCCGCTCTCGGCAACTTTCTGCATAAATGGGTCCGGGTCAAACTCCTCTACGTTATAGACACCGGGTTTACGCCATTTGCCTGTCATAAACATGTAGGCACCGGTCATTGCAGGAACGCCTGTGGTGTAACTTACACCTTGCATACCAGTCTCTTTGTACGCCTCCTGATGGCTGCAATTATTATAAATGTAGTATGTTTTCTCTTTTCCGTCCTTGATACCACGAATTCTACAGCCTATGGATGTGTAGCCGTCATAGTTTTCTCCCAAATCCTGCGGATTAGGCAGCACAGCCTTCAGGAACTGTAGCGGAACTATCTTTACTCCGTTATACTCCACCTCATCAATGCGTGCCATACCTATATCCTGTATAACACGCAGGTGTGTAAGATACTCCTGCCCGAATGTCATCCAAAATCTTGCCCTCTTAATGGTTGGGAAATTCTTTACAAGACTCTCCAACTCCTCGTGGAACATAAGATAAGACTCTTTTGGACCTATCTCAGGATATGTTATAGGCTGATGAATTTCAAGAGCGCCAGTCTCAACCCATTTGCCATCAAGGTAATACCTGCCCTTTTGTGTAATCTCCCTGATGTTTATTTCAGGATTAAAATTTGTGGCAAACGCCTTATGGTGGTTTCCTGCATTACAATCAATAATGTCAAGGTAATGGATTTCATCAAAATGATGTTTTGCGGCGTATGCAGTATAGACTCCTGTTTGCCCCGGGTCAAATCCACAACCGAGAATTGCGGTAAGCCCTGCCTTCTCAAACCTCTCTTTATACGCCCATTGCCAGGAATACTCAAAATGAGCCTCATCAAGAGGCTCATAATTCGCTGTATCCAAATAGTTTACGCCAGCGGCAAGACAAGCGTCCATAATGTGCAAATCCTGATATGGAAGCGCCACGTTTATAACAAGTTCAGGCTTAAATTGTTTCAGCAAAGCAGTTAATGCCGGAACATTATCCGCATCAACCGCCGCAGTCTCTATATCAACTCCATAACGCCTTTTTACATCTGCCGCCACAGCGTCACACTTACTCTTTGTGCGGCTTGCAAGCATTATACCTGTAAAAACATCTGAATTTTGTGCAAGCTTATGCACCACTACTGTACCAACACCGCCACAACCAATAATAAGTACTTTACCCATAAAATAATTGAAAGTTTAGGAGTTAAAAATGATAAAGGAGAAATGAGAAAGGAGAAATAAGAAATTTCAACTTTCAACTTTCAACTTTTAACTATTAATAAATCCACTTACCGTCCTCCCCTCGTTTTGTAGATATATTGAACGATAGCATAATCTCATGTGATGTCCACGCAATATTGCTCAGTTTTGCAAAATTCACATCACATGCATATCCTATTCTCAACCATTTCCATTCAAAACCAACCATAGCGTAGCCAGTGGTTTCTGTTTTATATCCCAAGCCAACGTAAACGTGTTTCCCAATAAAACCTGTGGCATTCACATCTATCACATGGAATTGACCTGTATAATAATAGATAACAGCTGGAGCAAGTTTGAAATTATCAGTGCAAGGTATAAAACCTCTTACATATCCATAGTATGTAGGATTTGAATTAAGAGTTGTCTGTTCATAAAAATAACCAGAGAGGTGATTTATAGAAGCACCAATCAATATGTACGGGTTAGTATACTCCACACCAAATGAAGCATCAAATTTAACCGCATCCTGAAAGCGGTCAGGAATGGCCGGATCTGGATTAAAGATATGTTTTGACGGATCAAATGATTTGTAATAGAGACCTATTCCCGCACCAAATGAAAAAATGTTATTTTTACCAAAATTCAAATGATATGCATAGACAGCCTTAGCTTGTATTTGCTGATATGCAATACCGCTCCTATCATAGCTAAAACTCACACCCAATCCTGATTTCGCCTTTTCTATGTACGATTGTACATTAAGTAATGTTGTAAATGGAGCGCCTTCCATACCCGCATACTGAAAACGGTTAAGAGAAAAGATGTTTACATTTGCACTGTTTCCAGTACCGGCAGGGTTTATGCTGATACGAGAGAAAAGTTGCTCACTAAGAGTGAAATCTGTTTGAGAGAAGGAACTCAATACCCCTATGGTCAAACAACCCAATATTAATTGCAGTTTTTTCATACTTTATGAATTATCTTGTTTTATTTGTCAGATGACCCCCACCCAAGAGGGTCATCCGTGAAAATTACTTTTTAAATACCTCAACTGTACCTTTCTTTACAGAACCGTCAGGAAGTATGGCCTTGTAATAGTAGAGACCCGGCATTGCTATCTTGGTATTGCCGTTTTGATTAGCGAAACCGTCCCAACCATCAGCAGTGTGAGCAACCATATTACCACTTCTGTCAAAGACAAACAACTCAATACCACCGTCTATGCCTACAACAAAATCCTTGTTTGCCGAGTTGTCATACGGCATAAAGATTGTAGGCCACTCCACCTGAGTTCCGGCTGTTGCTATATGAGTGTTTCCACACTCATCAACCACAACAACTTTGTAAACCTGGTCTAAGTATGGCTTACGTGGGAAAGATCCGTCAAACGCAGCGTCTCCCAAATACCATTTGAGAGAGTAATTAGGAGCGTCTGTCGGGGTGATTGTCAAAACCTTTTCTGTGCTCATACCAAGATTACGCTTTACAGTAGGAACACCATCAAGATCATACTCAACACCATCTTTCTCTTTCAGTAATACAGATATAACCGGCACCTTCACAGACACTGTCATATTAGCCATATCACTCATACAATCACCCAGCATAGCCTGAACCGAATATGTTTTAGCATCTCCGCTCTCAAGGTCAACCACCTTGTCATTTAATGGAGAACCATCATAATAATATGTGTAAGTGTTTTGTGAGTCATAGTTGGTTACAAGAGTCTGCAAATCAAGTTTCTTATCGGCAGTACACTCTTTAAAGTTCTTTGTAACAACTTGTGCCGGAGACTTCCTTACCATTACCGGTTGCACGGAATAGACACTCACGCATTTGCCAGTCTCCTGATTTGTAACATAGTACACAGTCCCACGTGTTGTAGGTGTCGGGGCAGGAGTTGGAACATTCATATCAAATTGAGCCGGAATAACTTCATTTTTCAACTCGGCGTCTGAATACCAATGAAGTTCTGTCTTTTCTGATGTAACAAAATCAGATAGAGCCTTAAAGCCTGGCTTCTGACACTCATCGTACGGGTCAGAGAGTATAGGAGAATCGGTAACTTCTTTTGCGCTAATTACAGAACTTGCCTTCATATTTTCATCAGTCTGTCTGTCATAGCTGCCCCATATAGACTCGCCTAATCTACTTACATAAACTTTTTCAGTTCCACCAACCTCAGCATCAATCTTTGCCTTATATTTTAAAACAAGAGTTGCTGAAGCACCTTGGGCAAAACCTGTGATAGTCCAGACATTGCCACTGAATGTACCTTGTGAAGGCGTTGCTGATATAGGCTCAAAGTTATTCATTCCCGCAATGTCCTCTGTAACACTAACATTTGCAGGAATTGAGCCCAAATTGGTCAATGAGGCAGTGAATTCAAATTCCTCTCCCTTACAAATTGATTTTGCCGCAGGAGAGAGTGTAAGAGAAACATTGTCACAATCAACCACAGTAAGTGAAACACTCTTTGACTTCTCACATAATTTTGAAGGCACATAAGTAGCGGTCTGCATTCTACTATACTCATACATACTTACAGTGTAAGTGTGAGTGCCAGGTGTTCTAATAATCTTTGTCTGGTCAAGATTGTTGAAATCAACTGTGAATTCACCAGAAGCAATCTCATCGGCACTTAAAGCCACATCACCTACTATTACGGTAGCCCCCTCTGATATTGAGTAATAAACATAAGAAGATATAAACCCGGATTTAACTGTAAGTGCAGGCAGATCTGAAGGTCTCTTTTTCTCACAAACCTGGGTAATATCAAACAATGCGGACATACTATTATCACAACTAATGCCATAAGTCAACATATTAGTTGAGAACATATAATCATCACTGTCAAGAGGCTTGATTTCTCCATTAGCAAGTTTACTTTTTAAATTCTCAAATTTTGCAGGGTCTGAACAGATTTCAGGTTTTGTCACAAGTGCCTGAAGTTTACCCGTGCCCACATTTCCGCCAAGCAGTTCATTAACACTCTTGGTTGTGCTGTAGTAATCAGAACCTTTATATGAGGCTTTATCCATAACATCAATAACTTTATAACGCCCAGCCTCTCCAGCCTTTTTAGAATCATCAACAGACAACAGGACAACGCAGTTGTTTTCTCCGTGTCCGTAGTCTTGCTTGGCTATTCTAATTATCTGTGTTTCATCTATCTGCGTATATGTATAGGTATCATACTCACTATCTGTTTCCTCATCATAGAAAGAGACAGGGAATGTAGGAACACACAATCTTAAAGTAATATCATCTATCAATACATCATTACCCACACCAGTACCTCCATGATTTTTAACAACGATTCTGTAATCACCATCGCTACTCTCCAAATCTATAGATGCTGAACATTGTTTCCACCCCTCGTTATAAGTAACCTTTGAAGTGACTTTTGTTTGTTCTTCCCATTTACTGCTTCCAACCGCCTTATACTCTATCACCAAATCCATATTAATAGGTTGTGAGGTTGATGAGTTATCCTTTGTAGCATTTGCAAAATACGCTGAAAAATTCAGTGTTGAGCCTGCTACAAATAATTTTTTTTCTTCTGACGTCAGTTCATGCGAGTACGCGATATTTGACTTGCCATTTTTAAAGTTAATAAATAACATTCCTCCATATTTTCCGCCCTCACCTTTATAAGTGTTATCTTTTATATCCCTGAACCAAGGATTAGCACCATCACACCTATCTATATCACATTCTTCCCCATCTATAAATTTTCTCTGATTCTCATCATAATAGCACTTACAATGATGCACATTATGACACTGGACACAGTTTTGCGCACTTCCTATTCCACAACCGCAATATCTTGGAGTTGCAACAACGGCATAATCTCCATCATCAATTAATCCAGGATAGTCTTGGAACGTATAATCTGATGTCATATTCGGGTCACTACGCCTTTCTGTCAATGAGGCAAACAATTTGTCTACATTGTTAACCTTTTCAAATGTGTTTTCATATACAATTTTGCCACTGTTGCAATTCTGAATAACACTAATTCTTATACGCTCAGATGTCTCTTTGTCTGAACCATCACCATACGAAACCCTGTAATATGTACTCTTTAACGGAATATTACCCCCCGTAAGTTCCAATATTGGAGAGTTTTGTGTCGCTAATGGTTTGTAATCAGCTTCATCAAACGCTCTATACTCAAATGTGTATTTTGTACCCTTTATGCCATACGAATTTGCTGTTAAAACAATTTTAGCAGGGATTTCATCCAAAGAATACGAAGAAACAGAAGATTCAAACTCCAGCATTTTAACAACGTCCCAAGTGCCTTTTGTGTAAAATTTCAAATTGTTTTGTTGCTCACATACATTATCTTTAGGTTTATACAAGTTTTTGTCTTTATTATACAGAACAAGGTATGCTACACTACAATCATTCAAATCGTTGTAATCATGTATATCCTTATTCCAAAAACATAACTTCGCATTACTTGAAGCATCTGTGATAGTGGCCTTCCATATATTATTCTCTCCACACGTCATAGGATAAAATTTATCCGATTTAGGCTTATATCCTGATTTTGCCATGACTGGTGTAATGTTTTTATTCTCGTCAGCTACAACTGAAACAAAAACATTATCAAAATTAATCATACTGTTATCAAAAAACACCGTTGTATTAGCAGCCAAATTACCACCTGTACCTGATTGCAAATCACACACTGTGGAACCACCCTCTTTTTTAAATTTAAATATGTAGTTTTTGCCATCATTATTATTGGCAGAAAACGCATTTTCATCACAGTTATTACTGTTTGTGCTACCTTTTGCCGTGAAATAGCATTCCATTACATAATTTCCATTCCCAAGCCCGGACAACAAATCAATATTATAATCATCCTTCCCCCAATGCTGGTGTATTGCATCACCTTCTTCCCAATCGTCTTTATGTCCGGCATAATCGGTCGTTACAAAATTCGTTACTCGCGAACCTTGCGTATATATTACATAATGCATCCTAACTCCGCAACAATTTCCATTGTCATTCTTATTCTTCCATATTGTGGCATAGATTGATGCTAATTTCAAACTGGAAACAGTACCCAAATCATAATCACCTTGATTATACAAATTCAAGGATTTTTCTTGATCAGAACCATTAACAGTAAATTTGACCTTTACCGCATCCTGGTCATGGAATCCTGCTCCCGCATACATAAACAATGCGGAGCATAGTGCCACAGAGAGCAGATACCATTTCACGTTTTTCAACAAATTGTTTTTCATAAATATATTTAAGTCCTTAGGTATTCATCAGAATTTCACAACTTCTATTGTTCCTCTATGCGTACCTCCATCTGGCGTATTTATGTAATAGTAATATATACCAGGAGAAGCGATTTCTCCCTTTGGAGCAAAGTTACAATCAAGCGTGCCATCCCAACCGTCATAACCTTGGAATACTTTTTCATTGAAACGGTTAAATACTGTGATTTCACAACTCCTGGCAAAGTGTCCGTTAACACCTGTCTTTGGTGTTATAAGTGTAGGCCACAACGCTCTTATTGTTATATCCTTTGTAACGGTATTACATCTACCTTCTGCCGTAACAGTAAATTTGGTATTAGAATACAGAAGTGTAGTAACCTCATCGCCTGTCTCAGGAAGTATTACAGCATTTTTCTGCCATTTATATGCGTTAACCGGAGACTCCTTAATTGACTTAGCAATGACCGTCACCTCCTCTTGTCCCGCATACACCTCATCATCATCAGCCATTAATTCAACATCTACTGTTCCGTCAACATAAATACTCATTCTCGCTCTCTCACTCTCACACTTACCAATTTCAGTGTTAGAAACATAGTACATCTTTGCTGTATTCTCTGTTGACGCATCAAATTTGTCCTCAAGAGGCGTACCACCATCCGGCACATCAAAGAACCGCAATCCACTTCTATCAGATGTAACCAGATCACTTAATTTTCCATCCTCCTTAATCGGACACTCATCGTAGGGTTTTACAATAGGAGTGGATGTTATGTCCATACGCGTAACATCAACTGATCCCGACATCATGGCTGAGCATGCTGTTGCGGTGTTCGCTGCCTTGACTGTATATACACCAGACTCTGTTTGCTTGCCGAAATCAAGGGCTGAGCCTGTACCGGCAAGTGAAGATATTTCTGCCTCTCCCTTGTATAGTGTGTATGTGAAGCCTGTCTCTGATCCGTTAAGACCTACTGACATACCATCGCCGTCCGCACAATATGAACCGCCGCCTGTCACCTCAAAGGTGCTCTCTGGTGATACTGACTTGTCTTCAACCTTTATTGCAACACTCTCTGATGACACACATCCGTTTGCGTCTTTCACTTTCGCCTGTACGTCAGCTGACTGAAGTCCTTCGTAGATGTTCTTCTCTGTATAGGTGGCTCCGCCATCTATTGAGTAGGTGTAAACTCCGCTACCGCCCTCTGCGGTTATTGTATAAGCTCCATTAAACGGTGCTATACACTGAGTGTTGTCTGTAACACCTGTTTTGCCCGCTATTGGCAACTCATAAATAGATACTTCAACAGAACCTGTCATTATGGCTGAACATGCTGTTTCCACGTTCTCTGCCTTGATGGTATATACACCAGACTCTTTCTGCTTACCGAAGTCAAGAACTGAGCCTGTACCGGCAAGTGAGGATATTTCTGCCTCTCCCTTGTATAGTGTGTATGTGAAGCCTGTCTCTGATCCGTTAAGACCTACCGACATACCATCACCGCCTGCGCAATATGAACCGCCGCCTGTCACCTCAAAGGTGCTCTCTGGTGATACTGACTTGTCTTCAACCTTTATTGCAACACCCTCTGACTCACAACCATTGGAATCTTTAACTTTAACGATCACATCTGCATATTGTAATTCATCGTATTGTGACTTGGTTTTATACTCACCGCCATCAACTGAATAACTATATCCGGTTCCACTGCCACCTTCTGCTGTTATTGTGTATGCTCCGTTAAACGGTGCTATACATTGGGTGTTGTCTGTAACGTCTGCTTTACCTGCTATTGGTAATGCATTTTCTGTCTGTGTCGCAGGCGTTCTTGTTGAACTCTGACAACCGCTCACTATTTGAACCTTTGCCGCATAGTATGTGCCAGGTACATCTGGAGTGTATGACGCTCCTTCCGCCTTTTTGTTTCCGCCTATTGCTGCATCATACCAATATATTTCATATTCTTCGGTAGGAGTATTGACCTTTATGGCACTCTTTTCTGAACCATTACAGTATGAACTGTCCTTTGCGCCACTTGGAGCATCTATTGAAGGACAATCACAATTAGGAGCAATCACAGACATTGTGTTTGTACAATCTGATGTTGTTGTGACTGTCAATGTACAATCATGTCCTGATTCTATTCCACTTATTGTCCAAACGTTACCCTCATTTGTTATTGTGGCAGATTCACTACAGGTTACCGTTCCCTCACTGACTGTCACCACTATTGAGTAACTCTTCAAATCTTCAGCACATCTTGCCGCCACGGTCTCTGTTATTTCCGGTTTAGCATTAACGGTTATAGGTTTGCTAACCTCTACACTTACACAATCATTAGCATCCTTCACCTTTAATTTAATAGTCTGAAGACCTGATGTTATTGTAGAGACCATATATGTACCTACTGTGGTATATGAGCCTCCATTCCAACTGTATTTATCAGCACCAGAACCGATTAAGGTGAGTGGACTACCTTGACATACAATAGCATCTCCTTCTATTTTCGCCTCTGGCAATGCGTTTACTGTAACTGATGTTGTTGATGTGTTCTTACAACCATTAGCATCAGTAACCTCTACCGTATAATCACCCGAAGCGGATACTGTGGCTTTTGCTACAACTGGATTCTGTTTCGTTGAGACAAATTCTGACGGACCGCTCCAAATGTATGAAGAATAAGAACCTACACTCAAATTCAATGATGACCCAGAGCATATAGGACTGTTGCTTCCTGCTGTAGGCGTTGGCAACGCATTCTCTGTCTGGGTTGCAGACGCTCTTGTGGAACTTTGACAATTGTTCACTACTTGAACCTTTGCCGCATAGTATGTGCCAGGAGTTTCTGGTGTGAATGACGCACCTTCCGCCACTCTGTTTCCGCCTGTTGCGGCATCATACCAATATATTGCATAGCCCTCTGTAGGAGTATTTACCTTTATGGCACTCTTTTGTGAACCATTACAGTATGAACTGCCCTTTGCGCCACTTGGAGCATCTATTGAAGGACATTTACATTCGGGAGCAATCACAGACATTGTGTTTGTACAACCTGATGTTGTTGTGACTGTCAATGTACAATCATGTCCTGATTCTATTTCACTTATTGTCCATACATTACCCTCGTTTGTTATTGTGGCAGATTCACTACATATCACTGTTCCTTCACTGACCATCACCACTATTGAGTAACTCTTCAAATCTTCAGCACATTTTGCCGCCACTGTTTCCATTATTGTAGGCACGTCATTTACTGTCACCGTAGCGTGGCCTGTCATAGTGGCTGAACATTTTGTATCTAAATTCTCCGCCTCAACGGTATATGTTCCAGCAACCTTCTGATTACCAAAATTAAGAGCCAAACCTGTACCTGGCAAAGAAGTAGATGTAGCAACACCATCCTTGTATAGTGTATATGTAAAGCCTGTCTCTGATCCGTCAAGACCTACGGCAACACCATCACCGTCCGCACAAAATGATCCACCGCCTGTTACGGTAAAGGTTTCTGGAGCAACTGGGTTGTTTTCCACTATTATCTTCACGCTGAGTTCTGATACACAGCCATTAGAATCTTTCACTTTGGCATTCACATTGGCTTTCTGCAATCTTTCATATAACGCTATACTACTATATGACTCACCGTTATTATTTGAATAAGAATAATTTCCACTTCCGCCTGTTGCTGTTATCTTATACGATCCATTATATGGAGGATTGCACTTAGTGTTATTTATCACATTCGCTTTGCCTGCTATTGGCAAATCATAAATGGATACTTCTTTTGATCCTGTCATTATGGCTGAACATGCTGTTGCGGTGTTCTCTGCCTTGACTGTATATACACCAGACTCTGTTTGCTTGCCGAAATCAAGGGCTAAGCCTGTACCGGCAAGTGAGGATATTTCCGCTGATCCCTTGTACAACTTGTACGTGAAACCTGTCTCTGATCCGTTAAGACCTACCGACATTCCCTCACCGCCTGCGCAGTATGAACCGCCGCCTGTCACCTCAAAGGTGCTCTCTGGTGATACCGACTTGTCTTCAACCTTTATTGCAACACTCTCTGATGACACACATCCGTTTGCGTCTTTCACTTTCGCCTGTACGTCTGCTGACTGAAGACCCGTATATGTTGACTGATCACCGTAGGTGGCACCTCCGTCTATTGAGTAGGTGTAAACTCCACTGCCGCCTGTTGCTGTTATTGTGTATGCTCCGTTAAACGGTGCTATACATTGGGTGTTGTCTGTAACGTCTGCTTTACCTGCTATTGGCAAATCATAAATGGATACTACTACAGAACCACCCATTATAGCAAAACATGCCGTTGTGGTATTCTCTGCTTTTACCGTATATTCTCCTGCCTCTGTCTGCTTTCCAAAATCAAGAGCCATACCTGTGCCTTCAAGTGAAGCCATTTCTGTTTCTCCCTTGTATAGTGTGTACGTGAAACCTGTCTCTGATCCTTCAAGACCTACAGTTACACCTTCGCCGTCCGCACAGTATGAACCGCCGCCTGTCACTGCAAAGGTTGTTGGGGATACAGACAAATTGTTAACTTTTATCTCAATATTTCCTTCGGAGATACATCCATTTGAATCTTTCACCTTTGCAAGCAAATCTGCCACTTGAATTCCAGTGTAGAGGAACTGATCAACATACGTTGAACCATTATCATTAGAATATATATACACACCACTACCTCCGCTTGCTGTTATTGTGTATGTTCCGTTGAATGGTTGAGAACATCGGGTGTTATGAGATATATCTTTTGAACCTACCTCAGGCAATAGGTTCAGTGTCTGTGTTGCAGGTGTTCTTGTTGAGCTTTGACAACCGCTCACTACTTGAACTTTCGCCGCATAATATGTACCTGGTGTTTCTGGTGTATATGACGCACCTTCAGCTACTTTATTTCCGCCCGCTGCGGCATCATACCAATATATTGCATATTCCTCTGTAGGTGTATTGACCTTTATGGCACTCTTTTCTGTGCCATAACAGTATGAGCTGCTCACAGCTCCGGCTGGAGCATCTATTGAAGGACAATCACAATTAGGCGCTATAACAGACATTGTGTTTATACAACCTGATGTTGTTGTGACTGTCAATGTACAATCATGACCTGACTCTATTCCACTTATTGTCCATACATTACCATCATTTGTTATTGTGGCAGACTGACTACATGTCACCGTACCCTCGCTGACTGTCACTACTATTGAGTAACTCAATAAATCATCAGCACATTTTGCCGAAACAGTTTCCGTTATTGTAGGCACGTCATTTACTGCTACCGTAGCATGGTCTTTCATAGTGGCTGAACATTTTGTCGCAGAATTGTTCGCCTCTACAGTGTAAGTTCCTGCTTCTTTCTGATTACCGAAATTAAGAGCGGAACCGTTGCCGGACAAGGAGGTTGGAGTTACTGCACCATCCTTATACAGTGTATATGTAAAACCTGTCTCTGATCCGTTAAGACCTACTGAAACACCATCGCCATCTGCACAATATGAACCGCCACCTGTAACCTCAAAGGTACTCTTTGGTGCTACAGACTTGTCCTCAACCTTTATTGCAAAACTCTTTGACTCACAACCATTAGAATCTTTTACTTTGACTGTCACACTGGCTGACTTCAATCTTTCATATTTTGATATACTGCTATAATTTTCTCCATTATCAATTGAATAACTGAAACCGGTTTCACTGCCACCTTCTGCAGTTATTGTATATGTTCCGTTAAACGGTACTATACATTGAGTGTTGTCAATCACATTTTTTGAACCTGCTACAGGTAGGGCATTCACCTGTATATCTTTCTTACCTTTGACATCTGCAACCTCGTATGAAGCGTATGTCTTATCGTTTACAGCACTTACGTATGCACTAACACTGACCTCTGTTGAAGATGCAGTTGCATCAGGTGTATATGTATCAGGCAATTCTTTCGTATCTCCTGATACAATATCACCTATAGTCCAAGCATAAGGCGTAGTCTCACCTGGTTTGGTGTATGTTACAGTTACATCCTTGGCAGTTACCATAGAACCGTTATACACTTCTATTTTGTAATTTGAAGTTTCTCCTGCACATATTGGAGATTTAGCAGTTACAGTAAGAGTAAGATCTGTACAATCCTTATTATATAGAGTGACATCATCTGTAGCGGCATCACAAACTCCAAGTTCTGAAGTTGTTGTAAGAGTAAGCGTAGCCTTTGCCTCCAATTCCACTCCTGTAACTGTAGATGTAAGGCTTGTAGGATCTGTAATTGTAGGATTACTTTCCCCTGTATAACTCTTTATAGACCACGTTGACTCTTTCCCATTAGTGGCAGTACCTGCAAGTGTAAATTCTGCAGTGTTACATGGATCTTGATCCACACCTGCATTATTTGTAGGTTTTTTATCAATCTGTACGGAAACAGACCCACTCATTGATGCCTCACACTTTGTTGTAGTATTCTTTGCCAGTATAGTGTACACTCCTGCATCTTTCTGATTCTCAAAAGACAAAGCCGAACCTGATCCACTCTTTACAACAGAAGTGGCGGAACCATCTTTATAGAGGGTATAATCAACACCATTTTCAGATCCGGACAATGTTATCTCTTTTCCATCAGCATTGGAGCAATAGGTACCACCTCCACCTATAGTGTATTCTGTAGGCAGTGGGTTAACCGTTACCTTAAACGTCAATGTGGCGGCATCGCATGCCTCATCTTGACCAGTAGTGTTGATTGTAACATCACAACTTGCAGAAGGAGTGCCTGAAATCTTATATGTTTTTTCAAATACAGGAGAGATAATTATACCACTTGGCAGATCTGCGCTTATCATATAATTTTCGGCAGACCCTCCTAATTCAAAAGTAAAGTCTGTAATAGTCTCTCCTCCACATATAGTTTGGTCCTCAGTACCCTCCGCTGATGTTTTAGTAATAGTAGGGACTATGGCATTTTTAAGCGTAATTGACTTAGACTTTGATTCACATACTCCATTAGATACTGTCCAGGTGACAGTGACTGTTGAACCTGCGGCAACTGTGGTTGTTGTGCGTGCAGATGTAGGATTGTCAATAGTACCTTCTGAAATTGTCCACTCACCTGTACCTGTTTCAGGTGTTACAGCCTCCAGACTGAACAACTCCACACCACACTGAGAGAAAGATTCCTTATCTGGATTTACAATAACAGCGGCAGATGGATTTTTATCTACATTTACTACAGCTGTATTCTCTGATGAATATTCTGTATAACAACCGTTAACATCAGAAACCTTTGTAAGTGTGTATGTGGTGGTTTCTGTAGGATTGACACTGATTTTCTTATCACCGGCGGCAGTTATACCACTTTCTGTTTTCTCTACAGAACCCTCCTTATAGTATAAGGTGTAATCAGGAGTTCCTGAACTTATTGTGAAAACCAAATCGGCAGATGAACCCTCGCATATATTTGATGAAGGTCCGCTTATGGTAGCCTCCGGCTTGGCAAATATTGTTATAGTGGATGTTCCTTTGGCAACAGAAGTATCGTATGAATATTCCGCACCATCATTTATTCTTGAAACATACGCCTTATTCTCCGCATCCTTTACAGCAGTATTGGCTGTTGCACTAACTGTTAAAGTAGCGGTGGAATTTGCGGCAAATGGCATTATTTTCCATATAGTGTCTTGCACAGCACCTACTGAAGCATTATATTCTACATCGGTAAGTTTTGGTGCAACAAGATTCATTACAGATATGCTATCCAAGTCATAATCAAACGGATTTTTAAGTGTAACCTTATAAATCTCACCTGAAAAACCTTGACAATCTTCTACTTCCAGACTTGTAACATCCAAAGTAGGAGCGTCACATGCTGACTTTACCATATTTGTAATAGAGTACAAGGCACATTTGCCTGTCGCAGAACCAGAGGCAACCTCCTCCGCAGTTTCCTTGTCGTTGGCTACAATAGCCCTATAATATGTATCGTTACCTGATTGTATAGTGTACTTGCTTACTTTGTAGCCACTGACACCCTCTATCTCACTCCAAGTGCTTCCGTCAAGTGACTGCTGCCAAAGATAATATGGCATTACAAGAGCACCCTCACTTATTGATACGGAAAGGTCAACATCCTGACCGCACACACCTGTAAATGAATCTGACTTACCGTTGATAAACAACATTGATTTAGGATTACAAGCGTCAAATGATACATCATCAATCAACACATCATTACCAGACGCCCCGTAACCTGCTTTGTTTATAACCTGAATCACTACGGAAGTATTGTTTCCGGTATTAAACATTGTGGAAACCTCTTGCCAGCCTTCATCAAAAGACAAGCCGTCAACCATTTGTTCTGAAATAACCTTGGTCTTGTCTGCATTCCAGAGTTTAAATTTCATTTTAATCGGGTCACCCTTACCTTTATTTGCCGCACAGGCAACCCAAAGAGAGAACCTTGTATATGTGTTGGCACACAAACCTTCTGCTTTACGTTCATAGAGGATATCATTATCAGACTCACCTCCTCCATCCTTACAGTCAATCATAAGCATACCACCATACTCTTCATTTCTTGTATGGTCTTTGAAATCATCATCACGATACCAAAAATCACCTCCGCAATCACACGAATTATCACCTCGTCCCTGATCGCCACAGCCACCCCACTTAG
>JAZLIE010000049.1:0-2590 GCA_045617165.1 Candidatus Enterocola sp.
ATCTCAAGATAAAGTGTCAACTGTAATAGCCACTCTGACAAGTGGGTGCAATTGAATCTCTGGAATAAGAAATAAAAACGATATGTTATAAAAGAATAATAATACAACCCAAAACTGTAAAGAAATTTCAGGACGGGTCACTCCACCGCAACGGACATGAGCCGAGGCAGCCAAGAATCACCGCAAGTAAGTTAACCTGCTCTCGTTCTTGTAATTTTTTTCGCTTCGCTCAAAGAATTTTTGGAGCAGTGAGAGCAGAAACCAAGTTTACTTGGGTTCTGCCGAGTCGCGACAAAAAGGCAGGCGAAGCCTGAACGTTAACTGACGCTCGGAAGATGCAAAAAAACGGAGTCTTATTTGCATCTTCACTCGCTTTTTGTAACTTTACCTCACTACGCTCGGTGAATATACTCACGCTCGTAAATGCAAAATAAATTTTGCATTTATCTCGCTTATTCGTATATTTGCACAATCTCTTAAAAAGATTTGAGTTATGGAGGCAACGCTTAAGAACTACCCGTTAGGGGTCTATACATTTGAGAAGATACGTAATGGCAACTATTTTTATGTTGACAAGACAGAGTATGTGTATCAAATAGCCAATAAGTATAACTATGTGTTCCTTAGCCGTCCACGCAGGTTTGGAAAATCTCTGCTTGTGGATACGTTGCAGTGCTATTTTGAGGGCAGAAAGGAGTTGTTTGCAGGCTTGAAAGCAGATGCTCTTGAAAAGGATTGGGTAAAGTACCCTGTGCTTAGGTTTGATATGAGTTCTATAAAGTCAATCAATCCGCAGGAGGTGAAAGACGCCATAAGCGTAATGCTTTTAAGGTATGAGAATTTATATGGCAAGGTAGATGCTGAAAAGACTTTAGGCAATAGGCTTGAAGGCATAATAAGCAGGGCGTATGCACAGACAGGTCAAAAGGTGGTATTGCTTATAGATGAGTATGACTCCGCACTGCTTAAAGTTATGCATAACAAGCCTGTGTTTGAGGAATTAAGGGATATGCTCCGCAACTTCTACGGACCTATAAAAATCTGTGACGCAATGCTACGTTTCGGTTTCATAACGGGCATAACCAAGTTCTCACAACTGAGCATATTCTCTGAGATAAACAACCTGACAAACATAAGCATGCTGCCTGAGTATGACGGACTGTGCGGCATAACAAAAGATGAACTGCTCTCTCAGTGCAAGCCTGACATACAGGCACTTGCAGACAAGCAGAAAATCAGTTTTGATGATGCGGTTGCAAAACTAACTGAGAATTATGACGGATACCACTTCTCTGAAGGAGAGGATGGTGTTATGACAGATGTATTCAACCCGTTTAGTCTTATAAACGCTTTCAGTGCAAGAAATATAGGTCAGTATTGGTACAGTTCAGGCACACCTACGTTCCTAATAGAGGAGATGCGAAACTACAAATCAGAGCTTTATGAGATTGATGGTCAAAGCGTAGATGAGAACAGTTTCAACGTGTCGCCGGAGGTTGCGGATACCGCCTTGCCTATGCTTTACCAGAGCGGTTATGTCACAATAAAAGATTATGAAGACGAGTTTCAGCAGTACACAATCGGATTCCCGAACAAGGAGGTTAAGATTGGCTTTATGCAATCATTACTGCCAACGGTAACCAACACTCCGTGGCAAAATGCCAACAAGGCATTGGTGACAATGACAAAAGCGTTGAAAAACGACGACATAGACACCGCTCTCACTGCTCTGAAGGCATACATTGCCGGCATTCCGTACTACTATGAGAACAAGACGGAGCCTGCGTTCCAGACAATAATGTACCTTGTACTGTCACTTATGGGGCAATACATAAAGGTGGAGGTGAACAACGCCGTAGGACGTACAGACGCTGTTCTTGAGACTGCAAACACAATCTACATAATAGAGTACAAGGTTGATAAGTCTGTAGAAGAGGCACTAAAACAGATAGATGACCAACACTACGCAGACCCTTACCTTGCAGACACACGTCGCAAGCTAAAGGTGGGCATAAACTTCTCCACGGAATCACGCACCATAGAGAGTTGGAAGACTGTGGAGATCAGATAAATGTGACATCGGGGTATGAGGTATGACAAGGCTGGCAACGTGACCACATACGCAAGCCCCGACGCAGGCACTGTTACAATGAAGTACACCCCTCAGGGTCAGGTGCTTGAACGCACCACTCTTACGGGCGTGATAAAATACGAGTATGACTATGAGCGTCTGCAGAAGACCACATCAACATCAAACGCCGACAACGCCCTTACTGACGAGGTGTTCTACCTTTACGGCAACGCTGACGACAAGAAGGGCTATAAACGAGGCAGGCTTATTTACGTCAAGGACGGCTCAGGAGCCACGGCTCTCAGCTACGGCAGCATGGGAGAGGTGGTCAGGACGGTTCGCCGCATTATTGTGAACCCAGACCCGGAACATTTACACACGCACGCATTTGTGTCAGAATCCGAGTACGACAGCTGGGGCAGAATCCACTCCATGACCTACCCCGACGGTGAGGTTGTAAAGTACGGCTATCACTCCAAAACCGGTGAGCTTGCAAGCGTCAAGAACGATGACAACGCA